>JARBAW010000182.1 GCA_029237505.1 Nitrososphaerales archaeon | reverse complement strand
ATGATATTAATCGTTAGAATAACACCGATGGCTCAGAAGGACATCGAAACCTTACGAAAGGCAATTGACGATTTGTATAATTTTGTTAAATCGGTTGGGGGAGATATTGCAAGATTAGGTGAAGAACGAGTAGTCATTACGCCACCGGCTGTGAAGATATGGAAAGGAGTACATGATCTAAAGTAAGTGTTCTAATAGATTACAAAGTAAGTGTTCTAATAGATTACAATACCTTGATTGATTCTTGAACCAGCGGGTGAAAACTTTGGATCTTAAAAATCCTGTTTATAGAATTAGACAGGTTTTGACATTTTTTCCCTTCGCCATGATTAGTTATTACTTTCTTAAGCTTTGGTTTCAGTCGGTTCACATAGGCCAATAACTGATTGTAATCGCTATGGATACTGAAACCTGGTATCACATCAATATTGCACTTAATATCGACATTGTTACCTTCGAGAATAATATTACGCTGTCCTTCCAGAAGCAACTTTCCAGTTGTGGATTGGAATTGCTCGGAAAGCAGGATGACCTTACTTAATGGATCTTCAGCTATTTGTCTCAAGAATTTCACTGAGGGTCCATCTGTAAGCATCGAAGATGGACATAGTATTATTGATTTCTCCCAATTTACGGGAGACTCCAATTTCACTAAACTGTTAATAAAAAGAGGATCTTCAATTTGATCACTTATTCTCTGTTTGAGGGGTTTTGATAAATAGTCTGAATACATCTCATAGAAATTAAACATATCCAGTATTCTTTCGTCAACAAAAATCTTGTCGGGATTTATCATTTTGACACTTCTTAACATTCCCAATGTTACACAAATTTCCTGAGAAAGTCCAAGAACTGGAACGGGAATCAACAATCTTCCACCTTCTTGAATAGTTGAGTTGATACTTTTGGCCAAGTTTTCTTCCGCTACATCCCTAGTAACAAACTTATCATCTCTATTCCCATTTGTGCTTTCTATTATCAGCGTTTCTGCTCTAGGGAAATTCCAGAAGGCATTATCCAGAGTGTTCAATCTTCCAAATTTTAGGTCACCAGTGTAGACAATATTATAATCTCCATTTCCAATATGGAGATGCGTGGATGCAGAACCGATCATGTGTCCTGAATTAGCAAAGGTTATTCTAACGTCTGGAGAAATATCGGTCACTGCACCAAAATTCAAAGGTATTACATGAGAAATTAGATTCTCTATGTCTCTTGTTGAATATAATGGTGCTTTGGACCGTGAAACATAGTCCTGTAATACTGATATCATAATTGGGAAAGTCGGTTCAGTACAATACACTGGGCCATCGTATCCATATTTGCACAAAATAGGAACTGCTCCACAGTGATCAAGATGTGCATGTGATATGATCACTGCATCTATTTCATTCATGCCGATCCCATAAATATCTAGTCGAGGAAGTAGATCGGTATCTTGATCTTTATACGTCTTGATTCCAAAATCTAATATGATCTTACTTTCATGGGTAACGACTAATATAGCACTTCTTCCAATTTCTGAAAATCCACCTAAACAAACTATACTTGCTTCTTCAGATCCGGACAACTTTTGTCTAAATATTTTTTCACCAACTCGTTTGTAAAAATTTATTCTATCTTCAGATGAGCTATGCAATATTTCATTCATAGATTTTAGAAGTCTCAAATTCTTTGGGGCACGTCTGCACATCAATTTCCAACCTGTCTTTTCGACCAAAATAGTTTCTAGTTGATTAAGTTCTGTCAAAGTTCTAAAATCAGAAACAAAAACAGTAGCCTCTCCTAAAGCAGGATCAAAAGATATCTCCGTGATGTTACTTGGATTGGAACAGCTAGAACGAATAGTTTGATTAACAGCTTCCTCAGAAGATCTAATTGAGGTATCAGTTCTTATAACTATTCTTTTCTTAATTGAATTAACCATCTTAGAAATAATCTCTTGATTCTCCAAAAGTACGGTTGGTTTTCTCGAATAGAGTACAATAAATGGACCTTCATATTCTATTTTTGTTATTTCTGAATCCGATGGGATGTTATTTAGAATAGCAGCAACAATGTTTTGATTTCGATTTTCATCCTGTACTCTATCATACATATCAATATTTCACTAAACTATATTTTCTTCATTTAGAAGTTTGTATATTGAGAGGTAGAATGAGCTAAATAAAGGTTCTCAAACCATCTTTTTCCAGCTGGCAAAGCGTTCACGGCATTGTTAATAGTTTTTCATACTTTCCAATTCTTTCACGATCTTTAGATTTCATGTACAAAGCGATAGAAATAAAACGAAATACAACATTTGTATATCAAGACGAATTGACATCGGACCCAAACCACTTGATGGAACTACCAAGGAAAATATTGATTGGTAACGATGTAATTTACCAACTTGGATCATTTATCCGAGATTTAAATGACAAAGCAGCAATAGTTGTCGTCATTTCCGGAAATACTGTAAGAGCACGAGTAGGTAATGAATGTCTTCAAGCGCTTGATAGCTCATCTTTGAAGCACAGGTGGATTGAGACTCCCAATGCTTCTATGAATGACATAAACTCATCTCAATCAATTATAGAAAAAGAACAACCCGATTTTATCATTGGTTTAGGAGGCGGAAGGTCAGTCGATGTTGCAAAAATGATTTCATTTAATCTGAATATTCCGTTCATTAGTGTCCCGACTTCTGCATCGCATGATGGAATTTCAAGTCCATTTGTTTCCATTAGAGGGAGGAATAAACCCTATTCGCTAAAAGCTCATGCGCCAATTGGCGTCATCGCAGATACAAGACTTATTTCAGAAGCGCCTTATAGGCTTCAAGCTAGTGGCTGTGGAGACCTGATTGGAAAAATCACAGCTGTTAAGGATTGGGAATTGGCTAGGGATGATAAGGATGAATACTTTGGTAGTTACGCTGCTAATCTTGCTAATATGAGTGCAAAAATAATAATAGAAAATTCAAATAAACTGGGCGATCGAGTACATATCAGAACAATTGTTGAGGCCTTAATAAGCGCGGGAGTTGCTTCATGCATCGCGGGAAGTAGCAGACCATGCTCAGGATCAGAACATTTGTTTAGTCATGCATTAGAATATGTATCAAATAGTAATTGTGGTTTGCATGGCGAAAGAGTAGGGATAGGCACAATAATCATGTCAAAAATTCATGGCCTGGATCATGAAATAATAATAAAGACGTTAGAAAATATCAGAGCACCAACTACAGCGAAAGAAATTGACGTAGCTGAAGAACAAATCATAAAATCATTGTTAATAGCTCAATCTCTTAGACCCGAAAGGTATACGATTCTTAACAAAATTAAGATGGATCATGACTCTGCTAGAGCAGTTGCAAAGTCAGTCAGCGTAATTTAGATGTTAATTTAGAGTAGGAAAATGCTCTGACCGAATAGCATCAAAAGCTTCTAATTCTTTTGAGTTCTCGGTTCTTCCTTTGCTTTAGGTTCTTCCTTTGCTTTAGGTTCTTCCTTTGCTTTAGGTTCTTCCTTTGCTTTAGGTTCTTCCTTTGCTTTTGAAGTTGCTTTAGTTTTGTTGTAAATCTCTAGGAATTTTACACTATCAATGGTTGGAATGAACTTGAATAAATCAGCTGATACCGCCTTTTTTATGATCTGAAGTCCCTCAATCAAAAAAGCCTCATCTGGCAAAGTAATTGCAAGTTCTGGTTTGACAAGTGAGATTTTAATCTTATCTCCTTCCACAAAAAGTCTCCTTTTGACAAGTGACGATGCTTTTTCTTCATCTGTTTTTAGGACTTTTAGGACATTGACATCGTAATTCAGTGTTTTTCCGGCCAGTCTATGATTAAAGTCAACCTGAACGCGTCCGGAACCGATAAACCTTACAAATCCTCTTCTATCATCTATATCAACTACGTCTCCAGCCTTTATCTCATCAGCCTTATCGCCAAATTTTCTCTGCGGTATCATTCTAACCTTATTTGGATCTCTAGCCCCAAATGCCTTTTCGGGAGGAATATCGACATTTAAATTATCACCGATTTTTGCAGTTGTTAAAATTTCATCAAGTCCTTTTAACACCCATCCTTCGCCTATTGAAACTAATCGAGGTTCGTATTTTACGCCAGGATCATATAGATTAGATTTCTTTGCGTTTTCTTCTACGGTAGTTTCAAAAATTTCGTCTGAATCCTTTACTTTAGCAGTATAGTCAATAAGAATGAGTGATCCTTTTTCCATTGTCACGAAATTTGCTGTCGGTTTACCATAATATTAAGCTTAACAACTTGAGGCTATTGATTCAGAATATTATTGGCTACTGACAATCCGTCTTTTATCGGTTGCACTCCCAGTATTGCCATTGATGATGATATGGCAGAAAGAGTTCTCATAACGTGGTAACTACTTACTTCGCCCATGCACCCGACTCTAAAAACCTTTCCCTTAAGTTCCCCAAATCCACCTGCTAATAGGACCTTAAATTTGGTTGAAATTAATTCACGAAACTTCTTGTCATCAATACCAGGAAGATAATTTACGGCTATTACGACATTGCTTCTAGAATCAGCATCGGCAAATGGTGTAAAGCCTAATGCTTCCAATCCAGAGTAGAAGGCATTAGCACATCTTTTATGTCGATCTATTCTATTTTGCATCCCCTCTTCAATAATGATATTTAATGCCTCTTGGTATGCGTAAAAAAGACTTACAGCCGGAGTGAAAGGGGTTTCAAAACTATCATTGTAATATTTGAAGTATCTTTTCAAATTCAAATATTGGCTTGGGGGAGGATTTTCAATCATGTATTTTTTTGCCTCCTTGCTTATGGATATCGGTGCAATTCCGGGAGGTGCTGCTAGAGCTTTCTGAGTTGCTGTGAAGCACACATCTACATTCCATTTGTCAACCGGCAGTTCATCTCCGCCAAGAATTGAGACTGCATCCACTACGAAAAATGCCCCATGTGCCTTACATAAATCGCCCAGTTTGGATAAATTCCTTAGAGTTGTACCTGTGGATGTCTCGTTATAGACGACATATAGGGCTTTAATATTGGAATTTTTTTCAAATGCTTCTTCTATTTTTTCTATCGGCGGGTTCTGTCCATATGGCGAGTTTATTCTAATGGTTTTTCCTCCATAATTATCTATTAAATCTGCTAATCTAGTACTAAACTCTCCATTTACAGGTATAATTACGGTATCACCTTTCTTAATGAGATTTAAAACTGAAGTTTCAACAGCTCCAGTGCCAGAAGTTGTGAGTACTACTATATCATTTTCCGTTTCAAATACTGTCTGTGTCTTGTTTACTATGTCTTTGTATAATTTTCTAAAGTCCTCGCTTCTATGATTTATCATGGGAGTTAACATTGCATTAATAACTCTATTAGGAACATTTGTTGGACCCGGAAGCATTACGAGATATTCCAATTACATCCATCAAAAGAATATAGCCAATATTTATAATTACGTAAAAATTTGTAACTAGTCGTAAATGATTTAATTTGAATTGCATTATGCCTCTCGATTTGATAAAATAACAAGATAGGATATTACAAGATCTTGATCCGTAATTATTCAGTTCTTTGTACTTTCGAAATAGTATAGACTAACTCGTTATCATAATTGATATTGATAAGAGTTTCCAGGTTCGGACTTCTGCAATTACGTTGCAGTAATACATTGATTGGTGCCGATGAAAGAAAAAAGGCACCAACCATATCATCCATTGCAAGATTAGATGATAATTGTATTGCGGAGAAAATTTATTTAAAAACTCGTCATAATTGAGTAACTTTTCTTATAACTGATGATTACTTTTCATAAGATGACAGATGGTATTGCATGTATAGTTGTGTGGAAATCTAGAAAAAACTCACCATTCACTTGTAGGTCATATTAAATCTGTTTGTTAGACTGAACATGTGGCGCTCTTGACTCACCAATAAAATTGTCATTTTGTTAAAACATATATACTGAGATTATATTTTGCATTAAATCATGCTTAAAGATCGTGCAAGAAATATCATTGATGGTCTAAGGAATAAAGCAAACGCATTGATGGTATTCAGGCCGGAAAATATTTTCTATCTAACCGGTTTTTGGGGTGAATCAATAGCCTTGTGTACACAAGATGGGATTAAATTATTCGTTCCCAAGTTAGAAAGCTCCAGGGCTGCTAATGAATCTAAATATTCGGAAATCATAACTGCTGAACGTGGATCAGGACTCATAAAATCTGTAATACCCAACTTGCAAAAATATAGTTTCTGTTCCGATTGCAGCGATTATGAAACAGTTCGATCTATTTTACCATATGCAAATAATAGTAACTTTGTCATTAATGAAAATCCATTTCGTACCGCAAGAATTATCAAAGATGACTCTGAAATTGACAAAATCACGAGAGCATCTGACATAATCGACAAATTATATCAAGTATGCAGCGAGGAAATAAAGATAGGCATAACGGAAAAACAACTTCAGGCAAAGTTACTATATGAAGCTATGAAACTTGATGGAACTTCAACGTGTTATCCGTTCACTTTGAATCCCTTCATAGTTGCTAGCGGTGCTAATAGCGCTTTACCTCACTTCGAAACTTCAAAGAGAGAATTTGTCGATGGAGATTTTATAGTTGTTGACTTAACCATAAGGTATGATGGATATATTTCTGATGCAACCCGTACCTTTGCGCTAGGTAATGTTACCAATGAAATGAGTCAAGTGTACGAGCTTGTCAAGAAATCACAGCAATGTGGATTGGGATTTGTGGAGCAAGGGGCCGAATGCCAAAAAGTAGACTCTGCCTGTCGCAATTTAATTTCAAAATACGGTTATGGTGATAATTTTATCCATTCTACAGGTCATGGAGTTGGCTTGGAAGTTCATGAAGAACCATGGATACGTCCCGATGAATTAAAAAAATTATCAAAGGGAATGGTTGTAACTGTCGAGCCAGGCATCTATATTGACTCGAAGTTTGGAGTCAGAATTGAAGACACGATCCTAGTTGATGAAAATAGCAATACTAGTCTCATTCTTACAAAATTTCCCAAAGAGTTACTAATTTTGTAACCAAAACTAATCAATCAATGAAGATTTAGTTCCTTGCAAACAATCTTTACTAATTCTTTCGCAATCTCCTTTTTGGGTTGCAGTGGAATATGGATTGTTTTTCCTTCCTTATCTATTACATAAACTTCATTTGTATCGGATCCAAAATCACATCCTTTTTTTGAGACATCATTTGCTACTATTAGATTTCCATTACACTCCTCAAGCTTATTAATTGCCCGTTTTATTAGCAGTTGTTTAGAAATTCCATATTCGGCCTTAAATGCCACAAGGAAAATATTCTCGTCGTATTGTTTTATTTTATCCACAATTTTTGGGGTTGGGATGAGTTTAATAGTTTTAGTCCCTTTTCGAGTATCTAATTTATTAGGTATTTTCTTGTTGCCATGTGATGTTGAAAAATCTGCGACTGCAGCAGTATGAAAAACAACATTTTGTTTTTTATTCAAAATTTGATCTTTCATGGTTTTTAGCATTTCCTCAGT
>JARBAW010000181.1 GCA_029237505.1 Nitrososphaerales archaeon | reverse complement strand
TTCTTGGCCAACAATGCAGCCAAGTTAGCAGCAAGAGTTGTTTTTCCAGTACCGCCTTTATATGAGTGAAAAGTGATGACCTGCTTCAAACTATATTGAAGAATGATAAATACATGTTTTTAAGTATATGCTAAAATAATTTTTTTCAGTCTGCGAACAATTATAACATTGAAAAAGATATCAGAGTCAATTGTATGTTTTTGTCTGAAGGAGCTGAACAACATACAAGTATCGAAAAAAATCATAATAAAAACGTCATTTCATCTTCCGTAAATGCGCAATGCAGTAACTACAATGAGTGTATTGAATGCGAAGTGCGGGATTCGAACCCGCGATCCCGAGCTTGGGAAGCTCGTACCTTAACCAGTCTGGGCTAACTTCGCTCAACCTGCCAATACGTTTTACAAATAATAAATTCCTATCTTATTATGACATTTAGATTCACACTTATTCAATTGAGTTTGCCAGTACCACCTCTACCTGAATCCAATTAACTTGAAATTTTCTTCCCAGAATAATAAAGATATGAGGTACGAAATTTAGTAACAACACGCCACAAATCATGGTGAATTATTATTGTGTAAAACCGATAGAAAATTTGCAATCTCTAACATTAGGCAAAAATTCTGCCAGTATTTTTAGGATAAGATGGTACAGTTGTCATTCTACAAAATATTTTACCCTTTCTTTTTTGAATTCTCTTGAGCTAAAAAGAATCCTGTATTCATTAATCCCTACAAAGTTCGAAAGTTCCACTGCTATCTTGTTTGCCGCCTCAATTGTTCTAGCATGTATCATGCTAAATAGACTAAATGGCCAATCAGGATAAACCGGTCTCCTATAGCAATGGCTTACTTGAGGGAATGATGCCAATTTGTAACCTGCTTCATCAATCTTATCATCAGATACCTTCCAAACTATCATCCCATTTGCAGCAAATCCCGCATCTCTATGCCGTAGTATTGCAGCAAATCGCCTCATTACTCCAATTGATTCGTATTCTTCTGCCTTCTTGAATAATTCCTCTACGGTGATACCAAGATTCTTGGCAGAATTATCAAACGGTCTGACTGAGACGTCCAAATCCTTTTGCAATTCTCTTATGAAATCCTTGTCTCTTGGGGTAAGCTCAAATTTTTTCTGATCCATAGTCCTCACATTATCATCAGGCGTCAATTTGCTGGGGTCCTTGTTTACCATGTCAAGTTTAACTCCTATTTTATACAATTTGAGAGTGGGCAAAAGTCGAAATTTGATAACACCATTAAGCGATGCCATTCGCTCGAGATCTTTTTTCAAATCTCCATCTGGTGGAACGGCTAGGGTAAACCACATATTAAATTCATGATCTCTTTCATAGTTGTGACTGACACCGGAGTGCTTATTGACTTCGTTAGCAACTGAATCCAGTTTATCTTTTTCTACCGCAAATGCAACCAATGCACTCTTATAACCTAACTTCCTCGTGTCAAATATTGCATTAATTTGTCTTATCAGACCAGTTTGTTTCATTGAAGAAATTCTTTTCATTACTTCTTCCTCATCAAGTCCATGTTTTGCCGCTATTTCCAAATACGGTCTCTCTGATAGAGGAAATGTCCATTGAATATCATTCAAGAGTTGTTTATCTAAAGGATCAATGTACTGCTGATCTAGCTGCATTGATGTTAAATTCTTGTATCAAGCATTAAATACTTTCTTATAATGCGCAAAGTGATTTAGCTTGAGCATTTCCATTCTGACCATAAATCTTGACCAATATGACATAAAAAATATATGAATAATTAATTTTAAGATAATGGATACTTTGAAAGGAAAGAAGGTCGCTTTTCAAGGGGAGCATGGAGCATATAGTGAGATTGCTGCCACCAGTTTTTTTCCAGATTCCGAACTTATTCCCATGAGATTATTCCAAGACATCTTTGATGCGTTACGAAATGATAGTATTGATTGTGCCGTAGTTCCAATTGAAAATTCTATTGAGGGATCAGTCAATGAAATTTACGATCTGTTGTTAGATGCTGATAAAAAAATTACCGGTGAAATGTTTCTAAAGATTGAACATTGTTTAATTGCATTACCAAACAGTACTACAATAACCAAAGTGTTTTCTCATCCTCAGGCATTGGCTCAATGCAGAAATTACATCAAGAGAAAAAATCTGGATGCTATACCAACTTACGATACGGCAGGTTCGGTTAGACTCATAAAAGAAAAAAAAATTAACGACACGGCAGCCATTGCAAGCAAGAATGCCGCAGAATTCTATGGCATGAAAATTCTCGATCAAAATATTGAGGATAGAAAAAATAATTTCACCCGATTTTTGGTTCTCTCTGATCAGCAAACCGCTCCTTCAAAATCTGATAGAACTTCTATGATCTTTGGGTTAAAACACACACCAGGTTCATTGTACTCAGTAATGAAAGAATTTGATCATCATAAGATTAACCTTACAAAAATAGAATCAAGACCAACTAAAGAAAAACCATGGGAATACAACTTTTATGTGGATTTCGAAGGGCATATTGAAGAAGACAGTGTGAAAAGGGCAATTAAGAATGTTGAAAGCAAATGTACGTTTGTTAAGATATTAGGTTCCTATGAAAGAGGAACAATAAATTAACTGTGGGATAATTTATGCAAATTTTGCTTTCATTCCTATCCCCAAAACTATTATGCCAGTTATAAGTAACATCATCTGACCTCCCAATGCTAATGGGGAAGCCTTAGTCTCTACCTCCCCATTAATTTTCAGTTCTTCATCGCCAATATTTTTTGTTTCCATTTTGTATTGACCTTCTTTATTGGCAACCAGATCATATTCGTAGTGCGATTGATTAGTGATTGAAACGATAACTGACTTGTCCGGGTCTTCAATATTGAAATTAAATTTTGATCCATCTATCATGATTTTTCCCATACTTCCCTTGTTCATTATTGGCGTAATAACATCAGTTCGATTCATATCTAATGTACTACCCAATGAAACTTTTCGAGGAATATTTGAATCGATCATTGAAATTCCTCCAATTAGTATGAATGCAATACCGCTTATCATCAGAATATAAAATGTCCTTTTTCTACTCATATCAAAAATTATGTATACGCCATTAATTAACAATATGGATCTTGCCGTAGTACTCGTATCATTCACGATTCATGTCAATCTTTGCAATTATCTTGAAGATAGACATGATTTCTTTTAAAATAACAATAAGTATGCTAAAAAAGCAATTCAGAGTTTTGATAATATAGGGGATTTGATAAGCGTAAAAGAAATGGAAAAAAGTATTATGCCTGATACTCTTATTATTAAAATAACCGCATCGTAAGTAAATATCTTTGGACAGATTCTCCAATCTCTATACAGTCATTTAAAGCAAGCACTTTATTTTACTAAGAAAATTATTTTAATCCTGAATCTTTAAAACCATTTTTTCCATATCCTTTAGAGTATGATTGGAATAATTTTTAGTATTATTTCCATTTGTGATGAGACTTATTTCCTTTCCCTCCATAGGTAATCCCCAAATATTAAGGAAATCTCCTAAAGTATAATTCTTGTATTCAGTTGATTCCACATGAATCATACCACTTGAATCATGAGTATGTAATGGAGACATAGCTGGTGTTATTATTCCGAATGATGTTGTCTTTCGTTCCGTACCGAATTTATCTAAAGTATGATCATTCCACAACGTAGAATTTATTCCAACTCCATTGGGCACAATCAAGGGTTTTCCATTGACAGTAACATTAAGATTGGAATGGGTATGCATTATTATTTCATTACCTGTTCTATTTCCTGCAGATACCTGTGCGCTCAATTCAGGAGCAATCGGCAATATCATCGAAAAATACAATGTACAAATTATCATAACCATTATCGACGTCGAAGAATAACAAATGTGTGATTTCATTTTCCACGTACATCGTAGGACTACCTATATAATTTATAGATATACGAAATACCTTTCTTATCGGGTTTTTCTACTACGAGGATTGTGTTTTGGGAATTAGACGGAAGTTTACGAGGTTGATAAATGGTCGATCTGAACTAATTTGCGGGAATTTTCAAATGGGAGCAAATGTTTTTCATAAATATTTGTTTGCTTCTTAAATAGCAAATGCTAAATTACAGTACTTTTTAAAATTGATCGATGTCGATTGAAGATGCCTTTAATTCTTATGATAGAGTAGTTCATCAAAGTGGTTCTGCAAGTCTACTTGCTTTGGGTATAGCAGTAGCATTCCTTGGCATCGTATTTGGATGGTTTTATAATAGTTTGGCAGTTGTATCAGTTACAGCCATCATTGCAGTGATATTCATTGTAGTATCGTTCCTCTTTATAATAAAACAATATGAGCGATCAGTAATCCTTAGACTGGGAAAATATAACAGGCAAGTTGGTCCTGGTTTACGTACCAGAATTCCTTATGTTGAAAATGTCTTAGTTGTTGATATCCGAGAAAAGGTAAGAGAGTTCACAGCAGAAAGAATGCTTACCAAAGACAATGTGCCTGTAACGATTGATGCAATACTTAGGTACAAGGTTGTTGAAGATAGGGCCAGGGATGCAATACTAAACGTTGAAAACTTTAATGAAATGATAAAGCAGGTATCTCAAACAACTCTGAGGAATAATATAGGTTCCTCATTATTCCAAGATATTTTGTCAAAGAGAGAAGAAATTAATAATCACATTAAATCGGTCATTTCACAAGAATCTGGGAATTGGGGCATAGAAGTCACAGGAGTTGAGGTACGACAAGTAATCATTCCACAGGAACTTGAAAAGGCAATGTCCATGCAAGCTCAAGCTGAACGTGAAAAAAGTGCAAGGGTAACCTATGGTGAATCTGAGATTCTAGTTGCAAAGAAGTTTGAAGAAGCATCTGCAGTATATTCAGATAATCCCATAGCGTATGCTTTGAGGCAGTCTAACATGCTTTATGAATCAATTAAAGTGCAGGGCAATACTATAGTCATGATACCTTCTGAGAGTCTAAATTCAATGGGCTTTGGAAATCTTGCAACGACTGTCGCATATCTTGAAAATACGAAGAGAGCGGCGAAGAGCAGTCAAGCAAAATCTAACAAGTCCTCAGAAATCGATTCGGGTGAGAGAAATTCAAGTTAATGTTGGACTTTGCGACTTTAAATAGTATATTTAAGGAATCTGAATTAATGATTACACAATTTTTTATATGGTTAAGTTGAATAATTTGTAGTGAACCGACAACATCCTGTACTGACATTTGTTATCCTCACGATACTTGTTCTTGGAGGCTTGTTTTTCATAGGCGGCAATATGATGCCGTTACAGGCCTCTACAGATACTAGCAAGACTGATACTGCTACTTCCAATGCCACATTAGCGACCATTAATGAACAAAACAAGTTGATTAACGATCTCGTTAATACGGGCAAATTGACAGAGGAAGAAGCCAAAGAAATTATTACAAGAGTTATGCTGATTGATCAACTTGTAAAATCTGGTAAATTCACAGAGGACGAAGCCAAAGAATTCGTAACAAATCTAATGAATAAGGAATCCAATGAAACAAATGTTACCAACGGCCAGAATATTCCTGAAGCTAACCTAACTGCAGCTGTTCCTGAAACTCCAGAAGTTCCTGAAGCT
>JARBAW010000180.1 GCA_029237505.1 Nitrososphaerales archaeon | reverse complement strand
TTAGGATTATTTGGACCAACATCCATCTGATTATCACATTTCTTGTTATTACATTTAACCACTAACAATGTCATTGTGTAGTCTACGTTTTGTCTTGGTAAATAAGTTTCGTTAGGGCTTAATTTACATTATTAGCGAGTTTTTTCCATTATTCTAATCCTCTAATCTGAATTCCCAATATTGCAATTATTAGAATACCAAGGGTATTTTTCCCAACTTTATAAAAACCAATACCATTTTTATTTATTCTTTGTTTGCATTAATGTCAAAGATTACAGTAAGCACTAACCATAGGGCAAAGATGCAGTAATTTTCTTGAAGGCAGCAACAGTGTCATCCATTTGACTGTTACTTCCTAAAACAAGCAAAGTCTGATTTGCCCCACCGCTTCCAGTTTCTCTAAGATCTATGAATGACTGTTGACCAAGAATATCTACCTTATTGTCACTAAGTACATCTGTATATTTTTTAATATCCTTTGTAGGAACCATAAGCGTCGACATCATTTCATAATTTGAACTCAGAGCGTCGCTACTTTTAGATTGCATTTGCGGATCATTTATCGTGATAGTTCCATTCAAAACAAAATTCAAATCTTCTTTGTTTGCATCTTTTTCATAATAAGAGAACGTTCCAGTATCATTAAACCGGATAGTAGGACTGATAGAATTAAATTTTATGGAAGTACCAAAGATCTTTTGTGAGTTTTGATCCTCTAACGTTATTTTGCGGGTATGACCTACATCACCAGAAAACCAGGCAATATTAATTTTTGAAGGTGCAAAAAGATGCTGAGGGACATATGGTTGATTTATCAATCTTTGTTCCTTTGGCAAGAGCGGAGATTCATGTGCTTCATTAGGAATTAAAATAACAAAATTCCTTACTGAATTAGGAAGAATCAAAGTTTGACCATCCAAAATCTGTGAAGCCATATTCTGTGACTGTGAATTCTGAGCCGAGGAAATTGTTGAACTTGAAATCAATAATATCGAAAACAAAAGAGCCGCAATTGAAAAAATCGAGGAATTCAAGATTTTCATGATATTATCGACCGATTACTTCTACATATATTCTTTGATGCAGTTGTGTAAATAAATTCAAATCACATCTTCAACCTGTTTCTATCAAGTAATTCTGCCTAATTAACTAATTCAAATAGAAATCTTAATTTGCGAATCGCACCCGAAGCCAGCACGTCCCGCCAAATTCACTCAAAATTTACCGCGCGCATGAGGTATGACGAGTATAACGTCCATGCTCGGCAAGCGAGATTTTATGGCCATTTCAGTGTTAAGTAATATCATCTCGACCTCGTTCAATGGTTTTTTCCCATCCATTTCTACATGGATTTCAGCTCTTGAAATCATGCCGGTTTGACGCAATTTGATTGACCGCACAGTTACATCTCCCTCAAATTTTTGCTCTACTAATCTCTTGATAAAATCTGCACTAACTGGATTATGCCATGCATCAACTAGAATAAGAGAGGATTGTTTCAATGAAACATATGCTACAGAAAATATGAATCCGGCAATTACCATTCCACCAATTGCGTCAGCCTGTAAAAATCCAAATTGTGTTGCCAAGAGCACACTCAGAAAACCCAGGACAGAAGCTGATCCGTCTTTTATCGAATTTTTAGCATCGGTTTTTAGTGAAAGTAAATTGTATTTGTTGGCAATATGTCGCATCTGAAATGCCCTGTGCAAAGAGATGGCACCTGCTATCGCCAAAACTATCATTGTTGGTATAGGCTGCTTTATTTCAATTGGATGCACCAATCCTTCATAGGAATGATATACTATGAATATTCCTATCACGATCATGCCTATCGCCGCTACCATTGCTGCCAAGCTTTCTACTTTATGGTAACCAAATTGGAACTTTCTATCGGCAGGTCTACGTGCAAATCGCAATCCTATCAATACTATAAAAGATATCATCGCATCAGACATTGAATCTACACCGTCAGCTGTTGCCACTACACTTCCGCTGATGTAACCCATTAGTAATTCCACGATACCTATACTGATTAGGGTTACAACAGAAATTTTTGCAATTCTTTGACCTGCGCGAAATCCCTCATTTACAAGTGTCTCAAAAGAATCCTTGCCTTTTGAACTTTCTAAATCTGATCTAATTGAATTTGAAGATGCATTCTCTGATGGTCTTTTATCCAAAGTATAAGTTGTCTAATAATAGACTCGATAATTATTAAAGATTATGAAGTCATTTTCAAAACTAGGATTATCCCACCTAGATAGTAATTTTGAGCACCAAATTCTAGAGTATTTATAAAGCCAAATAGAGTCTCAAATAGTCTACTTTATATTTGTAATATGCTCATTGTCAACATTCATGTTTAACAGCAGAATGAGTTTTCTAGTGATATCTATTGTAATTTCTCTAGGTATGATTCCAACATTTGTCACATTCTCGTTCTCGCAATCAAATAATACTTTGCCAAGCGAATTGTCGTCATCTACTCCATTATCAAATGTTTCAATCCCAGATGAATCAAATGATGATACTTTAGTTGAAAATGATACATCATTTGCATCTCTGAGCAGATCGCTAGCTGAAACCAATCAATCAGATGACGAACAGACGCCGCCGCCACCTGCAACTGAATCTGATACAGGTGATGAACAGACAACTTCTCCACCACCTTCAACTGAATCTGAAACAAATGGAGAAACTGATCAAGAAGAGGATATTCAATAAAAACTACCTACAAGTAGATAACGAGTGGCAGAGATAATACATATTCAAATCAAGTTACTAATCTATCACATATCATAAATAGTGACATGGTGTAAAATTCATTCAGTCTTGCCACATTTTTGACTCGATGTTCCAACACGATGAATAATTTTTGTATCGCAAGAGTTAATAGTTACAAAGAAAAAATAAAGATATGGGAAAATATGAGTTACCTTCGTTACCATATAGTTACGATGCATTGGAACCGCATATCGACGCAAGAACAATGGAAATACATCACACTAAGCATCATCAAACTTATACTGATAAGCTTAATGCGGCTCTTGAAAAATGTCCAGCAGAAATTCAACAAAAAGACATTGTAGAAATTTTATCTAATCTCGACCAAGTACCTGCAGATCAGAAAGGTCCAATCAATTTTAACGGCGGAGGATTTGACAATCATCGAATCTTTTGGCAGAATATGAAATCAAATGGTGGCGGGGATCCAAGTGGCTCTATCGCTGACGCAATCAATGAATCATTTGGAAGCTTTGCTGCATTTAAAGAGAAATTCTCATCTACTACAGTACTTATTCAGGGTAGTGGGTGGGGATGGCTTGTGTACAATCCATCAACGAAGAAAGTTGAGTATAAATCAATGCCGAATCAAACTAGTCCGCGAACCGAGGGTCTGATACCACTTTTAGGATGCGATGTATGGGAGCATGCATATTATCTCAAATATCAAAACAAGAGACCTGACTATGTTTCTGCTTGGTGGAACGTAATAAACTGGCAAGATGTATCCCAAAGACTTGACGAAGCCCAAAAATAGAAATCATTCTTATTTTTTTACTCTTGTTTTCAGATATGTCTAATATTTCCAATTTTCTTTTACTATAGTAGTCAATAATCATCAACAATTTGAAATTTAGTTGTGTTATGAAATAGAACGTTTTCTTACAGGATGCTAAAATCCCGTTATATTTGCTATTTTCTGTTTTATCTGATTGGTTGTTGTATAGAGGTCATTAATGTCGACCATAGTTAGAACCTTTGTGTTCAATTGCGGGTATAATTTGTAAGCTTCGTCTCCTGTTGCTTTCATTGGTTTATTAAGCTCTGGTAAGGTGGCATTAAGCAAGGATTCAGATCTTGAAATGAATCCCATGGCATCTTGATATTCCACGATTTGTATTATCTTTCCATTCCTAACACCAGAGTCGTATTCCATATTTGCGGCGTCAAGTAGCCAAGAGGCCACTATAAGATTAAGTGTACTGTTTTCTCCTGGAGCAACGAGATCAACCGCCTTGTCCAATATCTGATTGACTCCATTTGTTTCTTGCTTAAATTGGGTTAGGTTTGAATTACCTGCATTCTTCGAGAGCTGACTCAATGAATTAAAGAGTAAAGTATTATGATTACTATCTACGGAATCTAGTTGCACTTCAATGGCATCATAGATTTCTATTATAGGATGCTGAATATGCGCCTGGGTCAATGTATTGTTCCCGTTTTCTTTATTCACGATAGCCTGTTCAAGGTGACCCTTCATTTGCTCAATATTATAAACAAATTCTAATTTGTTATATGTTTGGGCTTCGGCTACACTGAAGAACAAAAACTGCAATACAACAAGTACAAATACAAACCATGAGAGAGTAACAAAATTAGATCTTGTAATATTTGAACTAAATCTTTTCAATTATTACCAGCTATGTAAAATCATAGTCTAATTTAAGGCTTATCCAGATTCTCATTTAAGATAATAACAGAATTCAAAAAAAAATGTCGTTTGTTATTGATTTTCAGAATCACGTTACTATTTTCAAAGTATAAGTTGGTTTCACGTATCAACCTCAAGATACTCTATTTGGTAAAGTAATTATTACACTCAATAATATAAATCGCACAAGTTCCAATGGCTTGGAACGATTGGCAGTTCTTTGGCAGTTTATTTTTGTCTGGCTATCAGCTTGAAACTACTTGATTGTTCTTGCTTTTTAAGTCCTTATCTATCGTAAATTGGTCGAGAATTTGTCCGCCCTTATTGTCATAGAAAGTTCCTGTCAATTTTGAATGTGGATTACCATTGCTAATGTCTATATTTAGGTATCCAAATTTGTTGGCAAACTGTTTTTCCACAAATGGAGCTTGTCCTGTGAAGGGATACAAATTTACTCCCCCTGTGCCGACTATTGCAAAGACGATGCCATCTTTTTGACCGTCGTATTGGCCAGTAGCCGTACTTGTCACTTTTGGTTCTCCACTATCATTGGGATTGTATGTCAGGGGGTAAGTTCTCTGATAATTGTGATTGTGTCCACCCAAAACCAAATCTACTCCGTATTTCTCAAAGATTGGGTGGTAAACTTCTCGGAGTTCTTTAAAAGCAGTATGTTCTGACGGAGAAGTATATGGTGGTCCGTATGAGCTTACTACTATCCAATTAACATCTTCATTCACCGATGCCTTTTTCAAATCATCCACTACAAAATTATATTGTTCAGAACCCTTGTAGTAGACGGACTTTGCTGACATGATTAGAAAGTGAACCTTATTGTAATCATAAGAATAGAATGGTTTTTCCAGAGCGAAGCTATTCATGTACTGATTCATTTTTGCTTGACCATCTTCTACATCATGATATCCGAGAGTCAACATTAGTTTATCCTTGACTGGTGACATCATGTCAAACCAACAATCAGCGGTACTATGATATGAAAGGTCTCCCAAGGTCAAGACGACTTCGGGATCTTTACTTTGCATATTTTCTATAGTGTTTTGTGTATTTGTTGAGCAACCAAAATCACCCGCTGCTGCAAAGTTAAAGTTCTCTTCTCCATTCTCATCGCCATTCCCGTCTTTGTTATCATCGTCGCCCTTAAACCCGTAGCCATCATAATCCTTACCATCACCACCATCGCCATCGTCCTCATTATCTTTGGCATCATCGTCGTCATCATCAAATTCGTTACGCTGATCTATAAGTCGTTGGTTATCCTTATCGTTCTCAAACTTGTCCTTTAATTTCTCGATTTGCTTTTCCAAGTTTGCCTGTATGTTTTGAATATTCGGAGTTAATCCAGAGATTCCAAGCATATCATCATCACCCTGCTCATTATTGTTTCTTTCGTTATCCTTGTTTTCCTGTTTACCAAGACCGAGACCATTCTTCAAATTGTTTATTTTCTCGTCTACTTTACCCAGTTTTTTGTCGATATTCAGATCTAGATCCAAACCAGCAATTCCAAGACCGTTGTCACTGTTGTTGTTACCTTGATTATCACCGTTATTGATGTTGGTTCCATCGTTGGTATTTCGCTGATTACCGTTATTTTCATTCATATTTTCATCATTAAATTCATTTTTTGATTCTCCCACTCCTTGTTCATCTGAAAACTGTTGTTCAGAGTTCTCTTGTTCATTATTACCATTATTTCCGTTATCGTTGTTGTTATCGTTACTATCGTTATTGTTACCTTTACCTTTCTTATTGTAATTTTCAGGGTTTGATTGAACATTGTTGGACTGGGAATTGTCATTTTCATCATTACCAAATATTGAATCATCAATTTTTTCCTTTAAATTTCCGATCTTTTCGTGTACTTTGTCAGAGATCTCTTGACCATGCTGGTTATTGTTTTCGTTTTGCTGGTTATTGTTTTCGTTCGGCCCGATGTTATTTGCTGGATCACATATGAATGGAATTCCTAAGTTGATACCTGCTCGATCAGTATTTTCGCAAAGTCTGTTTTTCCATTCTTCATTATTTGGATTTGTTGTGATAAATGAAGGTCCAAAATCACGAGGGGAGTCATTCATAGGCATTATTGAGAATTTGCCCAACTCATCAAAGGAAACCTTG
>JARBAW010000003.1 GCA_029237505.1 Nitrososphaerales archaeon | reverse complement strand
TATGACAAATGCTACGGCAGCATCAGTTGGCAATATGACAAATGCTACGGCAGCATCAGTTGGCAATATGACAAATGCTACGGCAGCATCAGTTGGCAATATGACAAATGCTACGGCAGCATCAGTTGGCAATATGACAAATGCTACGGCAGTGCCGATAAAGCCAGCAAGCAAACTTGAATCATTAATTGAATTGATGAGTCAGAACATGACCTATATCAATATCCTTACTTCAGACTTCCCTCAAGGCGAGCTGAGAGGATCACTGAGATCAACTAATTCAACAGGTTAACTTTCACTTATTCTGTTTTTTGAAATTTCAAATCTACCCAATCTTAGGAGACTGGTACCGGCAAAAGAATTTAAGATAACTTTGCGCATTTATTACAATGTCTTTTTTTAAAAACGATATAAAAGCGGTTTATTCTGGCAAGAAAGTTCCTAAATTACGATCTCCCATTCTGATCTGTGGATTTCCTGGTAGCGGATATGTTGGGAAGCTTGCAATTGACCATATTATCGAAGAACTAGAAAGCGTCCATTTGGCAGATATTTATTCAAGTTCATTTCCACCGCAGGTCATAATAAAGAATACTGGAACTGTTGAACTTGTGAAAAATATTTTGTATTATGTTAAAGATAGTGGAGGGAAACATGATTTTTTACTTCTTACAGGAGATGCCCAACCGCTAAGTTCTAAAGTAGAATATTTGTTGGGCGAAGAAATAATAAATATCGCAAAAAATTTTGGCGTTTTGCAAATCATAACACTTGGAGCATATATAACAGGTATGTTCGTTGAATCGCCAAGAATATTTGGTGTATCAACAGACGAGAATGGATTAAAACTTCTAAACTCGTACAGCGTTTCAAGGATTGATAATGGTAGTATTTCTGGAATGAACGGTATTCTACTAGGTATCGGTAAAATACACAAGATTAATGGGATTAGTTTGTTAGGGGAAACGTCAGGATATGTTATCGATGCAAATGCATCAAAATATGTTTTAAAAACGTTGCTTTCAATCGTGAAATTGGAAATTGATATGGAAGGTCTAGATAAAAAAGCGAAGGATACAATAATGTTGATAAAAAATATTGAACGCCGAATTGGGGACAAAAATGTGCCAGGTGACCAAGTTCAACAGATGGTTCAGAAGAAACAACCTGAAATAGGGTATATTAGTTGAGAACGGCTAAAGTTCAATAGTGCTTGGTTAATGATACTAATTCAAAGTATGAACACATAATCATAATTTTACAAGTTTTCCATAGCGACCTATATTTAGGCTGTTTTCGCCTCTGAATGATTGAGTATAACCATTTTCAATTGATACTTCATCCCCCGCGGTTATCATGTTTATCTGGTCGTTCCATAATGATAACTTAATGTTCCCAGTTTCATCTGAAAGAATCGCGTCAGCAACTTGTGCTGTTTCACCATTTCTCAAATTCACAGTTCTAGGTTCTTTCACTGAGTCAATCTTACCTTTTACATTTATGCCTCGCATTCCAGCGTGCAACTGATTTATTTTGGTTTCCATCGCCATTTGTCAAATAGCACGCTTATTCCAATAATAAAGTTTCTGTATTTCGTGAATTCGTAATAATGAAGGTTATATGATTATACCAGTAAAGGTGAAATAAGGAGTATAGACTGACAGTGTTGTTGGAGGGATAGCGAAGCATGGCCAACCGCGCAGGACTCAAGATCAATTTCCAACCATGAGGGATCCCGTCCCTTAGGGGTTCGTGGGTTCGAATCCCACTCCCTCCATTTATTTAAAGTTAATATTCGTAACTTTAATTAACAATTGAATATCTTTTCAAATTTGATTTATGGCATCGACGTCAAGGGATTATGATATTATAGTAGCTGGCGGTGGTCTAGCAGGCATGATAGTTGCAAGTTCTGCCGCTTTTTATTCTAAACAGTCTCTCAAAATCTTAGTGGTTGATAGAAATGCTTCACCACAATTGGGTAAAAAGACAATTTCAGGGTGGGTTTGTGGAGATGCTGTTGGAAAGAATAGTGTTGATTTTATGACATCCAGAATAGGAATAAAGTGGCAAAATCCAGAAATTGAGCATCCGGTTAAAGGGGTAAAAGCATTCTCACCAGATCATGAAACTTCAATTTCGTTTGATGGTGAAGGTTATATTTTGAATAGGAAGGTCCTGCCACAGAAGCAACTAAATGATGCTCTGAATGTCGGAATTGAAATCAAGTATAATGTAGCATTAAGAAATGTAATAACGGAGAACAATAAAGTAATTGGGGTAGAAGGGGAAGACCTTCAGACAAAATCTGCCTTCAAAAAAACTTGTAAAGTGATAGTAGACTGCACAGGTGTGACATCTGTCCTACGCACCAATCTTCCCATTACAACACATATTCAAAGGAAAATCAATAGAGATGATCTGGAGGCGACTGGCAGATATATTTACAACTTTGAAAATCAAAGCGAAGATAACACTTACTTTGATCCTGATTACTGTCTTATTCATCTAGATCAGAATATAGCTCCTGGTGGCTATGCATGGGTATTCCCTAAGGGAAAAAACAAAGTGAACATAGGCCTTGGAGTTCAACAAAAAGCAATGGAGGAACATAATCGAAAACAGGGCGAACGTAAGGATTTGAAGACAAAGATTGATGACTATGTCAAATTGAATCCCGTAATAAAAAATCCTCAGATAGCAGACGGTGAGTCTGATGATGGTAACAGCTGGGGAACATGGCAGGTTTCAGTGAGACGTCAGAATGATTGTCTGGCAGCAAATGGCTATATCCTTGTGGGCGATTCGGCGTGGATGCCCAAGCCCCTTGATGCAGGAGGAATTGGCCCAGCCATTATTGCAGCGACTATTGCAGGAAAAGTCGTGGTGGAATCAATTCAAGCTAATGATTTTTCTGAAGAATCACTCTGGAAGTACAATTTGGATTTTGTAGAAGCATATGGATATAAGACAGCCGGGCTAGAGGTTTTTAGAAGACTGCTTCAAAAATTATCAAATGAGCAAATTAATTATGGAATGAAACATTTTCTCTCAAAATTGGATGTCGAAAATATTACAAAGGGAGAACACCCTGAGTTTGGCATGGTAGACAAACTCAACATGTTTATCCACGGAGCTTTAAATAAGAGACTTGCTGAAGATTTGAAACACACCGCAGAAGTGAACAGGAAATTGGTTAATCATTACAATAATTATCCAACAAGTCCAATAGATTTTCCTGAATGGCAGAAGAGTTTGAATAAGACCATGTCCGATGCGTTCATCAAATTAGGTTGCGCATGATCGTTACTAATGCTTAGAATTTTTCCCAGTCATAATTTTTTCTTCAAAGTGTTCTAACATTTCAATCATTCTTGTTCTTCGTTGTTCCTCGGTGATTATTGCCCTAACAGTCTCAATTAGAATTCTCGATACATCCAATTTCTTCCTCAGACCTGGCATCAAGTTATCGTAAACAGCCAAAGGATAAATAGTGCCATAAATTTTGTCCATCAACTCAAACAATGCGTTTACATTTGAAGTACCTTCAGCCCTGATTTTGTCGATAATCATTCTCTTAATTTCTCCAATGCAATCCAACAGTCCCATAACATACGAAATATCAGATACCTCAAGGGATTTCATTCCAGGAATAACAGAGTTCTCTGCAATAGAAAATAAACAAAATGCCTCTACAAATTCTTGCTCTGCGATGTACAAATATTTTTGAAGATCATCCTTACCCAACTCCCTAAATTGCTTTAATAAGATCTTGGCTTTTTCAATATATTCGATTGATTCCTTTTTCTTGTGGGAATGCAAGGATACTATGGCCTTGCTGCAAAGGATTGTGGCATCCCTAGTTCCTTTTATTATAGCATTCCTTCGCTCTTCTACGTCCTTGAATTTCTTATTGATTTTCTCTACATCGGATTGAACATTTGATAGCATCATAGAACAATTATGACTTTCCAATATATTTATTAATTATTTGAGGTCACCGCAATAATTCTCGTATAGTTTTTCAAGACATGTTTGTCCAAAAGTTTCATTCTTTCTGGATTATATAGTAGTACGTTGAATGCAAAATATCTTGGTGTATCAGACTCAGACATACGAAACAATAGCGCCTGCTAAGAGAAAAATGCAGTATGAATTGACTCAAGTATACACCAGATTAAACAGAATTAGAAGGAATAGAGGTTATAGTTTTGAACATGTGCTCGTTCAAAAATTAAACGGCAATGTTTGGAACGCGAGGCGTTTAGGAGGATCAAGTGCAAATTTACCAGATATCATAGCCGTTAACAACAAGCAGTCCATATTCTTGTCTATTGAAGCGAAATCTGGTACCTCAGATAATCTGTATGTTCCATCTGATCAAATCCAAAGATGTTTTCAAATAAGAGATATGTTTCAGGTATACAAGACGGCCCATGTCATCTTGGCCTTTAAATTCATGCGAAAAAGAAGAGTTAGAGAAGAAGGAAGAACAGTTTATACTCATAGAAAGTTACAAGAATACTATAAAATAGCAGATAGATATTCGAAAATTAAAGATTTCCCAATCATAAAATGCACTTATGATGGAAGTACTTATGAAATTAGAAATGACCAGACAAGGAAAATTTACTTAAAGGACTATCTTATGCCCTTTTGAAAATATCATAGATAATCAGCTCATAATTTTTATTTCTCGTTTATTCACCTAACAATTCATGACCACAGAAGAGCAGTCCATTACTTCTGAACAAATGTATCGTATAGAGGACAATGGATATTCAATTTTCGGAATGAAAAAGATACTGATGATGGAAAATGCAGGACACGCATTAGCTGATTTCATTGTGTCTGAAAAGGGGCCTACACTTGCAGGAAAAAAAATAATTTCATTTTGTGGAACTGGTAATAACGGTGGAGATGCAATGGTAGCTTCCAGACACTTGTCATCTCAGGACGGGATTGAAATTACGTTAGTACTTTTGGGCGACGTAAAGAACATAAAAACTGAAGAAACAATCGATAATTGGTCAATAATTCAAAAAATGAAATCAATAAAAACCCTGACAGGTCCAAATGCCGTTGAATTAGCCAAGACCAAGATTTCAGAATCAGACATAATTATAGATGGTATTTTTGGTACTGGGATTAAGGGCGAAATAAGAGAACCGTTCTCATCTGCAATTGATTTAATTAATAATTCAAATACGTATGTTGTATCAGTAGACATCCCTTCAGGACTGGATCCAAATAACGGATCCTTTCATGACAAATGTGTCAGAGCTAACGATACTGTTACTTTTCATAGAATTAAAAAAGGCTTGACAATGAATAAAAAATACGTTGGTAATCTTCATCTTGAGAAAATTGGAATACCAATTGAATCTGAGCAAGGAGTAGTATGAATTTGGTAATAGTACAGATTCAGGTAGGAAACATGCAAAATTTTAGTTATATAGTCTATGATGAATATGAAAAAGTTGGGGCCATAATAGATCCGTCATGGGATCTTGAAAAAATATTTGAGTTTTTAACAAAGAATAGCATTTCTGCAAAATTCATCATTAACACTCATACACATTTTGATCATGTTTTTGGAAATGATCAAGCCGCCGAAATTACAAAAGCTGCGATTATCCAACATGAGAAATCTACCCTTAGAAAGGACAAGTCAGTAAGAGATGGAGAGATTATCAGTATTGGAAAACTGGAATTAGAGGTATTGTACACTCCTGGCCACTCAGAAGATAGTATTTGTCTTATGATGGATAAAGAATCCATCATAACAGGAGACACATTATTTGTGGGGAATATCGGAAGGGTTGACCTCCCCGGAAGTAGTCCAGATAATATGTACGATAGTCTATCAAGAATTGCAAAGTTGGATGGCTCATTGGTAGTTTATCCGGGGCACAACTACGGGATGACACCTACATCAACAATACTATATGAGAGAACAAACAACCCTATGCTTAATTTCAAATCTAAAGAGGCATTCTTGAAATATATGGTAAATGAGAAATAGCAAATGTCCAGAGAATTTGATATATTATGTTCCCAAAAGAGTAACGTGATTGATAATTTTCTCAGCACAAACCCTATTTTTGTGTGTACTATTTCATATACAGAGACAAGTCAAATCCCTGGCATAACCTTTGCAGGCGCGAATCCGGATGTCATTAAGTATACCTCACCAGCAGATTCTGAATTTTTATTTCATGGAAGATGCTTTTCTATCCCCGGGGTGCCGGCCACACCTGATGGAATACCAACTCCAGCTTTGTTAACAAGAACTGCGCTGTTACTTGGAAAAATACCATGTATAGTAGTAAACTCAGGTTCTAAGATTGCTCCGAAAGTCCCGTATGTTTCATTTGGAATTAATTATGGAAAAAATATTCAACATGAGGCAGCTTTGCAACTCTTTGAGACACAACAAGCTTTTGACTACGGCAACGTGCTAGGTAACCAACTCTCAAAGTCAAATGACTTGGTAGTTTTAGGCGAGAGTATCCCTGGTGGGACAACTACAGCTCTTGGAGTATTGACAGGGCTCGGGGTTGATGCAAATTACAAAATGAGTAGTAGTATGCCAACAAATCCACATGATTTGAAAATCAGGATTGTACAAGAGGCTATCAAGAAATACAACTTGTCAGAAATCAAAGATCCCTTCAAAATAGTTTCATTGCTGGGCGACCCAATGATACCAGCAGTTGCCGGAATCGCAACAGGCGTAATCCAATCAGGATCGAGAGTAATGCTTGCAGGGGGAACACAAATGGCAGCGGTCCTTGCGCTTATGTCTTCCATCAAAATTCCTTTTAATAATATCTGTATAGGGACCACTTCGTATGTTACTCAAGATAAGAACTCTGATCTAGACTTTCTGGTAAGATCCATTTCTTCCGATGTGCCCATTTTGTCAGTAAATCCGGGCCTAGATAAATCTACAAAAAATGGTTTGCTAATGTACGATAAGGGCGTTGTAAAAGAAGGGGTAGGATCAGGTGGAGCTCTATTGACATTACTTTTGAAACTAGGTAAATCCCTTGACAAGGACATTTTCTTGGGAAAATTGGAAGAAGAATATGAAAAGAATATTGAAAATATTGTGGTGTGAAAGATTGATTGAGTTAGCGCATGCCAATATTCAATTCAATTATGGCGTCATTATTTTACTGTAACAGATTTTGCAAGGTTACGTGGATAATCAGGATTTGCATTGTTACAAATAGATAAATAATAAGCCAAAAGCTGCAGCGGGACTACTTCGATCAGAGGATAGAACGACTCGCTTATTGTTGGTATGGTGATTTGGTAATCGTATATTTCGTCTTTTTTATTTGAAATTCCAACTATTTTTGCTCCTCTTGATTTTATAGTATGGATGTTTGATAATGTGTCTACGTAAGTAGAATCTTCTGGATGAATGACAATTACGATGCTGTTGCTATCTATTAGTGCCAAAGGACCGTGTTTTAACTCACCTGCGGCCATTCCTTCGGCATGGATGTATGACAATTCCTTAATTTTTAATGCACCTTCCAGACATATAGGAAAATGTAAAGATCTGCCAAGAATATATACATCCTTTGACTCTTTTATTTGATTTGCAACACTTTCAATCTGCGCATCCAATTCTAGGACTTGATTCACTGTGGCAGCCAAAACATCCCTATTAGCGAATATTCCGTTTGATTTTTTACCTATCAGATCTGCAACGTAGTAAAGCAGTGCAATCTGACTTGTAAAACTCTTGGTAGCAGCAACACCTATTTCAGGACCGCAGTTTACCTCCAGATAAGCATCACTCAATCGAGCAAGAGAAGAAGTCGTAATATTGACTATTGAGAGTACCTTAGATCCGCTCTTCTTTGCAGATTTTACTGAGTGTAATACATCAGCAGTTTCCCCACTCTGAGATATTGCCAATAGAACGGAATTCTTGTCTAGTAAATCAGATGAATATTGAAATTCACTTGACATTATGGGTTCAACGTGAATCTTTGATTTCGCGAATATTTGTTTTGCAAGTAATGCCGAATGGTAACTTGTTCCACTTCCAGTAATAAAGACATTGTTGGCACCAGTTATGATTTCGCAGAATTTTTCTAAATTTTTCTTGTCCTGGTCCATGCTCTTTACTATTGTCTGGTGTTGTTCATGAATTTCCTTTAAGGTATAATGTGAATATTTTCCCTTGTCAGCATCACCTAACTCCCATGCAACTTGTGTGATTTTCCTTGAGATTCTGTCACCGTCAAAATTGAAAAAAGAGATATCACTGTCATTAATTACAACAATGTCACGATTGTCCAAAAAAATAGCACGGTCTGTGTGATTCAAGAACCCTAAAATGTCGCTAGACAAAAAATAATCATCGTTACCAACTCCTACTATCAGCGGTTCATCATATCGGGCTCCGCATAAAGTTGATGAATTAAATACGGCCACAAATGCGAAAGAACCTACCAGTCGTTTACATGTAAAGATCATTGATAACCGGATATCTCCGGTAATCTCAAAGTATTCCTCTAACAGGTGAGCTATAACTTCACTGTCTGTTTCACTATTAAATTCATGCCCAGATCTGCAAAGTTCATCTTTTAATTCATTGTAATTTTCTATTATTCCATTATGTACAACGGCAATTGTCGAGTTGCATGCATGATGAGGATGTGCATTGGAGTTAACGATACCGCCATGGGTTGCCCAACGTGTATGTCCTATTCCTAATTTTCCTGGTAATTTGTCAAGCCTTAAAGACTTGTTGACTTCTGCAACTTTACCAACTCCCTTGCGTATCAAGAGTTTACCCGACTTAATTGTAGCAATACCGACGCTATCATATCCTCTATATTCCATCTTTTTGAGGCCTTCTATTAATACGGTAGAAGCGTGTTCATTGCCCTTGTATCCAATTATTGAACACATAACACTATTCTACAATTTTATTTGGTTTAAAATAATTACTAACATTACAAATTACCACTATAAAATAATTTATAATGCTTTATGATAGTCAATTGCGCCCTGACCGTAGTACATTTTTTTCATATTATGCAGGCTTACATACCGGACAAGACTAATATATAATAGTAAGTAGATATGTAGATGATGGATAAGAAAAACCTTGTCTATTCTCTAGACGAAAATACATTCACGAAGGAAATATTAATTCTTGAAAAACCAAATGAAATGCGTGTTCTTTCAAATCCTATTGCTTGGAAAATTGTCAATCTTCTGGCAGGTAAGCCCATGTATCCTGCACAGATTGCAAAGGAGCTGAAGATATACGAACAAAGTGCGTACTATTACATAAGGAAACTACTGACGATCAGAGCAATAGGTCAGGTTGAAACGTCATTTGTGCGAGGAGGAACTGCAAAACTTTACAAAACAGAGTATGCGGCCTTTGGTATTGAAATGGATTGGGGGGAAAGGAGATTTGAAGCCGTAGGAAATGGAAAGATCAACAGGAAGGTGCGGACATTTTTTGATGATTTTATTGATGATGGATTGTTCGATGGGATGATTGTGGTAGGTGCACCAGATCCACATGGTCCATATCGATCCTCCGCAAGGGATGGTCACTATGCAGCTCAACTTGCTTTTTTCTTGGGTGGCTTTTGTTCCCTGCCACAAAATTTCGTGGTAAAATTAGATGTCGATGCAAAATCAGAGAAAATCTCGAAAACAGAAAATATCATCTCTATTGGCGGTCCTGGAACAAATATTATCACTTCAGAGTTTAACAGATACTTACCGATACGATTTGATGAATCAAATTTCTGGTCTGGACTTATTGCTCCGCAAGGAAGAACTCACACACTTGATAATCATGGCTTAATCGCAAAAATAAAAAATCCTTTCTCTGAGAAGGTAAACATCATGATTATCGCCGGGGTAAGATCGGCAGGAACTAAATCAGCTATTATCGCAATTACTAATCATGGTAATGATATCTTGAAGAAATTCAATCAAGATGATAATTGGGCCATAGTAGTCCAGGGTTACGACATGGATTCAGATGGAAAAATAGATACTATTGATATTGTTGACGAAATATCGATAAATAGTAAATAAAAATTTTAGTTACTAACTTGCAGCAACTTCTGCTGCTGCTTTGTTGGGAGCTTCAATGTGAACCAGTATTTTTGATTCATCTTCTTTCTTTACCAAATAGCCAGGTAAGTTCACTTTCCTGTTACCGATAGATACATGTCCGTGTATCACAACTTGCCTTGCCTGCAACGGTGATTTTAGACCCATTTTTCTCATTACAATAGTCTGTAATCTTCTCTCTAGTATATCTTCAATCTTCAAATTTAAAATATCGTCCAATGAAGCTGTACTTGTTAGACCCAATCTATTTAGAAAAGACAACAAAAGCGATTCTTTTTCCTGTCTATCCTCAAGGGTCAACGCTAATAACGTTCTTGCCTGATTCCTAAAATTAGCTACTTTTGTTTGAGCCTTCCATAATTCTCTCTTATTTCTGAGACCATAGGAACCGATAATATACAATTCCGAACTCAATTGGTCAGAATTCCATATTCTCCTTGGACGTCGGAAACTTTTTCTTGATTTTCTCGGATCTCCCATTCTTCCTCACTATTCTTTGGTTTCAGGAGATTTGGACGCACTTTTCGGAACAGATGCCTCAGAAGTTGGTTCAGCTACTGTTGCAGGTGCGCCGCTTTCCTTTGCTTCTGCAGGAGCACCAGCGCCACCAGCTGCAGGTCTCAATGCTACCTTCTTTACTCCAACCGCACCTCCCTTTCTTCCGGTTGTACGAGTGCACTGACCCCGGACCCGAAGTCCAAACATGTGTCTGTAGCCTCTCCAACTGTAGACTGTCTTTTCTCTCTCAATATCGTTTGAAATCGTAAAATCAAGATCTGAGGTCAGCAAATGCTTGTCTGTGCCGGTATCGCTGTCTTTTCTTCTGTTTAGATACCAGTTTGGAATTCCTATCAAAGAAGGGTTTTTTATTGCGGCTTCAATATCGCTCACCTCTTTTTCAGTCAAGAAACCTATTCTCATGTTAGAATTGATATTTAATGATTGTAATATTACCTGGGACAAATTATATCCCAATCCCTTAATATGGCTGAGGGCGATAATGATCTTCTTGCTGCCCTCAATGTCCTTGCCTGCTATTCTTAAGATATGCCTATATTCAGATATCGACAATATTTACGTCCATCATTTTCCGAAATAAAAACCATGCTGACAAATACAGTGCAAATGAAGTCTAGGAGACAAAATACTATGTTACGAAACCAAAATATGCTTTGAAAGCTTTAAATTTGTTGGTGGATCGAGATGATGAATAATTGATTTCTGAAAATTTTAGAGATATTGTTCACAAAAGTTATAATTCAAACCCCAAGTATAAGCAAACAGTATCTGGTCTACCTGAAAACTATAAGGAAATAAAAACGCTTGAAGACTTACTTTCAATTAATTATAAGCATGCCTCTGTTAATGATCAACTTAGAGAAAATTTAATAATAAAACTGAAAGAACAGCAGTTTCCTTATTCAGGAATCATTGGCTATGATGATGATATTATTCCTTCCCTTAATAGAGCAATACTTTCTGCGCACGACATTTTGCTTGTGGGTCAAATTGGTCAAGCGAAGACTAAGATTGCAGAGACGGTTGCAAATAATTTACTTTCTCCTATTCCGATAGTTGAAGGGTCTATCACCAACGACATACCGACTTTAATCCCAGAGAACGAACTTGTCTCATTATTAGAAGATAAAGAGATCATCCGATCAAGACCAGAATTTTATGTTTCAACCGAAACTGAGGATAACATAAGGAACAACAGGCTGGACACCAAGATTGTCTGGATTGACGGACCAAGTCGCTACAAATATCTCCTAGCCACACCAGACATCTCTGTAAAGGATCTTGTTGGTCAGATAGATGCTATAAAAATAGCAAAGAGAGGAGTAGAGATCTACAATATGGAATCATACTCTCCGGGTCAGTTACTCCTTGCTAGACACGGGGTATTTTGTATAGATGAATTGCCAGTACTGGATCCGAGAAAACAAGTAGCTTTGTTAAGTGTCCTACAAGAAGGAATCTATACTACCGGCTCCTATCCTGTGATATTCAAACCAGATACAAGAATAATATCAACAGCGAATCCAATTGACTACACTCACTCCGGCAAGATAATCGAACCACTCTATGACAGGATGAAGAGTCATATTATAACTAGATACCCCCAAAAGGTTGACGACGAAATGATGATAATGGTTCAAGAAGCAAGAATCTCCAATTCACACAATGTAGTGATACCAGTATTTATCCTGAGAACCTTGGCAGAAATTACGAGGATTGCTCGAGATCATCCCGAAATAAATCATGAAAAGGGGGTAAGTGTGAGAATGTCTATTCACTCTCTGGAAATCCTGATATCAGAAGCCGAACGAGTTAGAGGGATCATTAATAATATCAAAGCGGTTCCTCGTTTTAGTGATATTTATTCAATCCGTCAAACTTCAAAATTTGAACTCTCTGAAATTGATGATAGTCACGAAAATAGAATGAATATTTTGGATGTCATAATATCTGAAGCAATCAAGAAGGTATGCGCTTATTACGTAACTGATATACCTCCTGAAAAACTTATGAATCTAAAGAATGAATTTAAAGTCAATAAGAATTTTCATGTTTCTCAGGACATCACAGGCAACTCCAAGAATCCGAATAGCTACCAATCACAAGTAGCTAAGTTTAGATCATTAAAGGAAATAATGGATATTGTAATAAATAATATTTCACTAGATCAAAAAAATTTTGAACAATCTTTACTGGAAAATTCAATAAATATTCATACTATCAATGATACCAAAGATCCTGAGTATCTATCATCAGTAACAGAACTAATTCTAGAAGGTTTGAGGTTTACTGATCCACCTATATTGGACAGAAAGGAAGGGCTTTATGTCCACACATAGTAACAACATCAAAAGATTTACTTATTATAATATTATAGATTTTCCCGAAGAAAAGGAAGATAAGGCTCCAACAAAATCGATTCCAAAAAGCTTGCTTAAGGACTTTCTTAATGTTTTGGGCAAAGAAATAATGAAAGAAGATCAACCAAAACTGGAAGAAATTGAGCAAGAGCTGCAGAATTTGAAAAAGGAAAATGAAACTAACCAAAGGGAGCAAGATGATCTTCAATCCAGTCGAACGGAATCGTCGATTATTGCGCAACTCCAGCAAATGGGGTATATCAAAGATTCGAAAAAATGGTTGAGTAAGAAAGGATTTTTTGCAGTTGGAGGAAAACTGTTGGAAGATGTAATAAGAGCACTTAACAAAGGCACTATTGGATTACATGAGACCACATTTAGTGGAAGTGGTTCTCTAAATCTAGATTCTACAAAAAAATATGAACCGTCCGATGATATAAGATTAGTAAACGTTCCAAAATCAATATTGAATGCTATTCAACGAAGATATAGATCCAGATCGTCAATCCAATTACCAATCGATCTTCAACCAGAAGATTTGGAAATTTATGAAACAAAAAGAGATGTGAGTGTTGCCGTTGTGTATTGTATTGATCTGAGTTCTACAATGAGGTATTCAACAATGTTCGGCGACATGAGTAGAATTGAGGCCGCAAAGAAGGCATTGTGGAGTCTCTATTTATTGAATCAAAAATTTTTTCCCTCAGATTCAATTCACATAGTTGGTTTTGGGGCTCTTGCTTCAAAAGTATCACCATATGATATACCATACCTCAAGACCTTTGAATCGGGTGCTGGGTTTATGCATTATACCAATTATCAGGCTGCCTTTAGACTGGCGAAGAAAATTCTTCAAAATGAAACTAGTGTCAACAGAAAAATTGTCCTTGTTACCGATGGGCACCCCAGTGCATGCTTCGTAGACACAGAAAATGAAAAGAACAAGATATTGTATGAAAGGCCATATTCCCAATTTTACACTCCTGATAACGAGGCATTAAATTCGATAAAGCAAAAACAGGAATTATCACTTGATACTAAATCTGGGAAATTAGTTTACCTTTGTTACAGATACAGACAGGTTGATCAGTATATTGGTGAAAAGACAATCCTGGAGGCACGAAAATGTCATAAATTAGGCATAGATATCGACACAATAATGGTAAGTGAGGAAGATTCACTGTTAAGTTATGTAAACGAGTTGGAAAAATATGTCAAAGGTAGATCTTATTATATAAACCCGGCAGAAATAGACAGAATTCTGATTACGGATTACCTGAAGGATAAAAAATCCATACTTAGGTCAAATTGAAAATCAACAGTTAGTTTTTATTTACATGAACTAAAAATAGATAATAAATGACAATGGACACTACCGACTCTAACTATTTTGACTGGAATAATTCGTTTGATATAATCAAGAAAGCATATGACTCATCTCTTTTTGTACTTATAATAGGACCAAAAGGGACTGGAAAAACCAGCCTAGTTAGAAAATTTGCCTCGGATATTGGAAGGCCTCTGTATTCAATTAATTTCAGCTTGAGAACACGCGAGTCTCATTTGGTTGGAACTAAAAGCATGAACCACGGAGAAGTTACATTTGTAGAAGGCATATTGATCAAATCCATGAGAGACGGCGGTATATTGTATCTTGATGAGCTAAATGCGGCAGAAGCTGATGTACTCTTGCGTCTCGATGAAGCACTTGATGATAGAAGACAAATTGTACTGAAAGAGTCCGACGGCCAAGTAATCAACGCAATGAAAAATTGGTTTGTCTTTGCAACAATCAACCCGCTTTCACATGAAGGTACAAAGGAATTACCACCACAAATCTTGAGCCGGTTTCCAGTACGACTGAGGCTTGAATACCCTCCCAAGGAAATTGAAAAGCAGATTATCAAATACCATGTAAACTTTGATTCATCTCAGGAAGAAAATATCGACAATGCACTCAAATTGGCAAACAGCTTGAGAGAAGCAGCTTCATTAGAGGAACTCTATTATAGTCCGAGCATCAGAGAGTCAATTGCGTTTGCAAGACTGATATCAAATCAGGTATCACCCATAAAAGCAGCAGAAGTAGTTTATGCTAATGTTTATGATCAGTGGGGAGAAGTGGAATATAGAAAGGTAATGGATATGATAACGTCGATTTTTGCGTGATAAGATGTCGTTTTCTTATGTTCAAAATTTCACTTTACGAAATGATGTACTAATAAATTTAGGAACGTTTCTATCCAGAAGATGGTCTGGAAACAATAAAGCAATCATTCTACTGACAGAAGACAAACCTCCCGAAACAAATTTAGAAAAAAATACAATTACAATGCCTTCGTTAAGATACTATAATGGAACAGAATTTCAAAAGTATCGTCAGTGGCGTGTATCGTTATGGTATGAATCTATGAGACTATCTGGCTCAACCAGAATTCTCAGTAACGACCACGCCTTTGGATTCATTCTTAACTCAATTGAAACGAAAAGGATAGAAATTTTGGGCCTAAGGGAATGGAGAGGTATGGAGAATGAAATAATATTTAATGAAGGAATTTCATGGCTGTCACGGCCCTTGTTAAATTCATTATACGGCAAGCACAAGATTGTAGAAGCATTCTCTCAATTCCTTCTTACCGGTTACATCAAGGGTGAATTGTTCGGCTCAGAATCAGATAGAGTTCAAAGTGCTGTCAACATAGCCAAGGAGCTCATTGATGAATCAATACAAAATAACCATAAGACGGACTGGATAGAACGTCAAATTCCTAAAATAATCAAAACACTTCAAATTGATTCTCTTTTCACAATCCCAATTGTTACATTCAGAAGTAAAATTGGCCTATCAATGACTGAAAAGGTTCTGCTTAAGGAAATAGAGAAGGTGATAAGAATTAGGAACAGAGTAACTGAAAAATCCACAGAAGATATAGTCACAGGGATCACGATACTAAAAGAATACGAAAGTCTTGTAAAGGAAAGTAAGAAAACTGACAATAAAGGTTACTCTGCAATGGAACAATTTGGACTAGAGATTCCAGATAATGTTGATATAGATGAGAGCATAATTTATGATAATGATTTAATTACAAAGTTAAAATCGGTCATTAGATCTTGGAAAAGAGGGTGGAGGGAAATACATGAAATCACCGGAGACGAAATTGATGTAGAATCAATAATAGAGTCACAACCAAAACCATTTCTGTTGGATTATAAAAATACAATTGACACTAAAATTGCACTTTTGCTGGATCATTCCAGTAGTATAGATGAATATGAATTAGAATACAAGAAAGCCACTATCGCACTTTGTGAAGCTTTAAAATTTTTGAATGTGAAGTTTTCTGCTTACGCATTTAGTACGAAAAATAAGAAAGTGACTTGTTGGGTAATTAAGCACCCAGATGTCAAATGGACTTCAATGAACGCACGTAATTTGGTACAAATTAAGGCAAGCGGAGGAACGCCACTCGCAGAAATCTACAATCTATTGTTACCTTTTATGAAAACATACAAACCAGACATTATGATAACGTTAACTGATGGCGAACCTTCTGATTATAATGCGGTTCGATCTACAATCAAGGCCTACAAAATGAATGGAATTCACATGGTTGCAGTAGGTGTTGGAAAAACAGTCAATAACGCAATCAACATTGGCTTAAATTTGAAATACTTGGAATATGAAAGAACTCTAGTTGTAAGCAAGTTGGATGAAATCCCAAAAAGAGTTCTCTCACTTTTACAAGTTTGAGTCGCTTATCTAGTTACTCCAAAAATTATACAGAATAAAATTCAAATCGTGTATTTATGTTCTTTTTTTACTTTTTCCCAGTCTGAAAGAAAAAGAGCCAAGCCCTTGTCGGTGAGAGGGTGGGTTAGCATTTTACCCAGTATATCTGGTGGGAGAGTAACAATATGGGCGCCTAAGATGCCAGCCTCTATGACATGGATGGGATGTCTTACACTAGCAACCAATACCTCTGCAGGATAACTATAATTTTCAAAAATTTTAACAATTTCCTTAATTACTATCATTCCTTCTTGACCAGCATCATCCAGTCTTCCGATGAATGGACTAACGTATGAAGCTCCAGCTTTGGCGGCCAATAGTGCTTGATTTGATGAAAAAATCAGGGTTACATTTGTCTTTATCTTATTCTCGGCAAGTTTTCGTACTGCCTTTAGCCCCTCGACAGTCATTGGGACTTTCACAATAACGTTTTCGCCAAATTTTCTTAATCTTAATCCCTCCTCAACCATATCTTCACTTTTTGTCGCAACTACTTCCAAGTTTACAGGACCTTTCACAATTTTTACTATTTCCCGCATAATATCCTCTGGATGACCTTTCTCCCTCGAAATCAGTGTAGGATTCGTGGTGATTCCATCCACAATACCCATATCGACAAATTTCTTTATAGAATCGATACTTGCAGTATCAAGAAATATTTTCATTTCTTCATTCTTTTCCTTGTTTTAAGAACAGACTCTATTATATGATCAGAACTCAAACCATATTTGCTTAAGAGTGACTCTATCTCAGTCTCTCTGGCCGATTCGCCAAAAGTATCACCCACACCCATTCTGTTTACAGGGACTGGATGATTTTCTCCAGTAACTTCGCAGACAGCACTTCCCAATCCGCCTATAATACTATGTTCTTCAATAGTAACAATCGCACCGGTCTCTACCGCCGCATGATATATTAACTCAACGTCGATGGGTTTGATAGAATACATATCTATTACTCTACATGAGACGCTATACTCTTTTTCAAGTATTAGCGCTGCATCAATCGCTTTTGAAACCATTAAACCACAGGCTATCAGTGTGATGTCCGAGCCATCTCTAACAACGTTCCCCTTGCCTATATCAAATTGTTCAAAACTTTCGTCATAAATATTTGAATTTGAAGGACGGGCTAAACGCATGAAAAATGGTCCTGGAGTATAACTCAATAGTGGAATCAGATTCTTTACGGCTATAGAATCAGATGGAACAAGTACTCGCATGTTAGGAATTGATCTCATTATAGAAATGTCCTCTATTTGCTGATGTGAAGCACCATCCGGACCAACAGTAAGTCCAGCATGTGATACTACTAGTTTTACATTAAGAAAGGGATAACAAATAGCATTCCGAATCTGATCAAGACATCGTCCTGGCAAAAAAGCAGCGTAGGTGCTAGCAAAAACGACTTTACCCGCAATAGCTAATCCAGCTGCTATTGAAACTAGATTTGCCTCCGCAATCCCAACATTGTAAAGTCTGTTTGGGAACTTGTCGCCAAACAGTTTTGTTTTCAAAGAATCAGTAGTGTCAGCCCCAACGCAAACAATATTTGAATCCTTTAATCCCAACTCAACTAACGTTTTTCCGTACGCTGTTCGCATATCGGAAATAATATTTTTGTCACTTAATTGCATGAAGATCCTCCTCAATGCCAAGCTCCTTTGCCAACGGTATAAGCATATTCTTACGAGATTTAATCCAATCAGATCTCATGTCGTTAATTGTTGCTAATTCCAATAACTTTGTTTCAATTGCAACATTGGCCTTATGCCTAAGCTGGATGATATTAGAATTGATATCAGGGGAGCCATATACCGCATTGCCTGCTACCATTATTCTGGCGCCGGCGTCAAAAACCTGTTGCAGGGTCGTTGCATCGATACCCCCGTCAGCTTCAATGAATCCTTTATAGTTGTTACTTTTCAAAGTCTTAACTATTTCTGCCATCTTATCCAGGGTCTCTGGAATAAATTTTTGACCTGCGAAACCAGGATTCACGGACATTATTATCATGATATCTATGTTATTAAGATGTTCAATAATCCAAGACGGAAACTGAGTCGCAGGATTTACCGCAATTCCAGGACTGATTCCTGCTTTGAGTATCATTTTATTAATCTCAACAAATTCTGATTCACTACAAGCCTCAACATGAACTGTAATAATATCACATCCCGCATCTATGTATTCTTCGACATAATTGATTGGTTTCTCAATCATCAAGTGCGCATCAAATGGGATGCTCGAGATTTTTCTCAAGTGTTTGATGGTATCGGCAAAAAATGAAGTTGTCGGTACAAATTTACCATCCATTATATCTAAGTGAATAAGGTCAGCACCTGCTCGCTCAGCCCTTCTTACCTTTTCTTCATAATTCTCTGGTTCTCCGGCAATAATTGAAGGTGCAATAAGGATCTCGCTTTGGAGTTCTTCGAGTAAAATTGGAACATGTTTTTTTGGAGGTGCTTTTCCATGCCATTGTGGATTGTTCGCCATGTGTTTGATTCCTTTTCCTTTTGTCGTATTTGCGATTATTATTGAAGGTTTATCCTCTACTTTTTCAACCCTGCTCAAGGCATCTATTATCTGCTCAATCTTATGTCCATTTACCTCAACTACGTTCCAATTAAAAGCGGCCCACTTGTCCCTAACAGGATCCAGTGGCATTATCTCTTCGGTAAACCCATCCTGCTGAATTTTGTTCCTATCAAGGATAGCTACCAAGTTATCAAGTTTAAATTTTGAGGCAGCCATTGCCGCTTCCCAAATTTGTCCTTCGTTTGATTCTCCATCACCTATCAGCGTATAAACTCTGTTCTTTTGGCCATCTCTCTTCTTTGCAAGTGCAATACCAATTGAGACTGACAGTCCTATTCCTTCAGAGCCCCCCGAGTATTCTATACCTGGAAAACTATGGTCTTTTTGGCGTTCTGAATATCGTACTGGATGACCTTGTAATCTTGAGCCAAGCTTTCTGAGTGTCTTTATTTCCTTTGTGTCTATGTACCCGGCTGTTGCCAATGCCGCATAAAATCCAGGTGCAGAGTGTGCTTTGGAGTTTACAAAGTAATCTCTTTCTTCCCATAGAGGATTATTTGGCTTATGTTTCATTTTGTGGAAATACAGAACTCCCATGATCTCAGCCGCTGAAAACGATGCACCCGGATGCCCCGAACCTGCTTCAGCTATACCCTGTATAGCTAACATTCTTACATCCCTTATTTTCCTGTTAAGCTCAAGATACCTCATTTTAAGAGCCATTTAGATACCCCAAATAGAACCAAAGGATAATCTCATTGGATATATATTGTAATCAGAAAGTTTGATAAAAACATATGGAAATTGACGAGGAACCGTTTAAATCAATTTTCCTCAATGCGACGAACCTAGACATAACATGATACCTTCAGCCTGGAGTATTTATAATGGGACTTAAAGATTGAATTCAGTTCATTTAGACTTATTAGAAATAAGAACCAATATTACCATATGAGTGAATATGAGGATCTCAAGACGGGAGACATAGTTGCTGAAGCACTCATTGATTGGAATGTGGACGTTGTTTTTGGAATTCCTGGTGATAGCATTAATGGATTCATAGAAGCTTTGAGAATAAGGAAAAATAAGATAAAATTCGTCCTAGTAAGACATGAGGAATCTGCCGCCCTAATGGCCGTAGGATATGCAAAGTATACAGGAAAACTCGGAGTATGTACTGCGATAGCAGGTCCCGGTGCAATACATCTTCTAAACGGCCTGTATGATGCCAAAGCCGACAATACTCCTGTTATTGTTATTACAGGTGGAACATCCATG
>JARBAW010000179.1 GCA_029237505.1 Nitrososphaerales archaeon | reverse complement strand
GTAACATTAGCAGTAGCGTTTACTGGTGGTACTTCAGCAGGAGTTGGAGCAGTAACATTAGCAGTAGCGTTTACTGGTGGTACTTCAGCAGGAGCAGTTATGTTAGTTGTAATATTTTCTGTTGGTTCTACTACAGGAGTAGTAACATTTTCTCCAGGTAACATTGGTTCAAGTGCAACGTCCTTTACATATAAATAATTACCATTTTCGTTGTATGAGAGATCAGAAATAGTTAACGCATGAAAATTATTATCATGAAGATATTTCATTTCTTTTTCAAACAGTTCTATACTAGTTACTGAACCATCACTATTGCCGATATCGTGATACATGATAATTGGTATGGCGTTTATGGTTCCATCATTATTATATTGGATTTGACTATTTACAACTTCAATGAATCTATGTAATGCTTCAGATTCAGTGTATGAATTTTCTACTATTTCAAAATCATGACTCCAATTCCTAATAGAATATTTGTTAGCATAAGTGGGGGTACCATTATCAGAAAAGGTCCTGCAATTATCCTGATTATATTGCTTCATACCATCACATTTTAGAAACATTAGAGGATCGTTTCCTCGAGTTGCAAATTCGTAATGTTTGGCAACAATATCGACAATATTCTTGTCCTCGGACCCAGTGCTAAATGGGTATTCAAAGCTTGTAGGTGTTATCCCATATTCATCGAGACATTTCTTTGATTCTCCAACTTCATATTCTATAGATTTCTCTGATAGTCCCGTCAGACGTACGTGTGACATACTATGCGATCCAATGTCATTTCCCTCATCATGTAATTCCTTTATCTCATCCCAATCCATGTAACCATTTTTCGCACCAACATAATTACATACTACATCAAAGGTTCCCTTGAATCCATACTTGTCAAGAATTGGCTTTGCATTAGTGAATTGGCTTTTCAGTCCATCGGAAAAAATAAAAATAACTGCCTTCTCGACGGTTCGTTTGCCCTCAATGAATTTAGAGGACACCGACGATGCAAACGCATGTTCATTAGAAAGAACAGACAAATATGCCATCAAAATACCCGCCGCCAAGATGGGCAATAATGTGGAAAAACCTGCTCTGCTCTTCAAAGTCAATTAACTGGGATATAATTCATATAATAAATAGATATCAGTATCCACCTGTCTATACGACTTGATATTATCTTTGAGCGACTAAAAATAATTATTATCGAATGTATAAGGAAAGTGTCTAAGGATAACTATCATCAATTATCGAACGCAAGCTACGATGCATTTACAATATAAATGCTAATTTATGTCGCAATATAAAATATGAATGATGGAATTTAGTGTTGCGTTTTGGAATTTGCAAAACCTTTTTGATGTCAATTCTAGTGAAATAGCAACTGATTTAGAATTCATTCCAGAAAAGGGATGGACCACAGAGGTTCTCAGTAAGAAGATAGAGAATTTGAGCAAGCCTCTAAGGATAATGAATAATGGGAATCCACCAGATTTGCTTGGTTTTTGTGAGATTGAGTCAGAAAAACTTGCCAGAGATTTGTGTGAAAAAATTCGACCTGACTACTATGAAATTGCCAAATTCATAGATGGATCTGATATTAGAGGAATTGATACCTGTCTGGTTTATTCAAAGGATATCTTTGATTGTGTTGAAACCAAATCGTTTAGAATAAATTTTCGATATCCTACAAGGGATATATTTTTGGCGAAGCTACGAATAAAAGAGAATAATGCTGAATTGTTAGTTTTAGTTAACCATTGGCCTTCCAGGAGAGGTAAAAAAGACGGATTCGACCAATATGATACAGAATTTTCAAGGTGCATGGTTGCAGAAAATTGTGGAAGAATTGTGGATGATCTATTGAAAATTCCTTTTGAGGAGATCAAGTATTTACCTCATGAAATTCTTTCGGATAAAAGCTATGTAGACATGATTAATACTCGCTGGAATAAGAACGTCATCTTGATGGGTGACTTTAATGATGATCCATTTGACAAAAGTATATCAAAATTTCTCCGCGCCAAAAATGATAAGGAAGTATTTATTGAATTAAATGAATCATTAGAGATCTTTAGAAATACCGATAGAGATAACACCGATAAACAGCATTATCTTGAACATACTCCTCCTCTTTACAATTGCATGTGGAATCTTTCTGGATTTTCCTATTACCATTGGAGAAATAATTCAACTAATCTCTTTGACCAATTTATCATCTCAAGAGGTTTATTATTAGGAGTTCAGAAATTAAGGATGAACCTAGATAAAGTCAAGGTATACAATGAAGGACTGACCATAGGTGAGAATCTTGCTGATGATTATTTTATTGCAATGAATCCAGAAAAATTTCATCCTGCGCAAAAGGGAATTCCAATGACGTTTGAGTACCTGAGGAGTAATGGTCGAATTCCAAAGCACAGAAATCCAAATACTGGATACAGTGATCATTTTCCAATATTTGGTACTATTGAAACGCTCCCATAAAAGTTATTTCTGTTTTTGTATACATATTTTAAATTAACATAATTTTATGGAGCGCGCCAAAGTTACAGCTCTTTCCAAGTCCTCATTCAAAATCTCTTGTTTTTTGTATTTGTTATTAAAGTATATCAAATCAACAATTTTGGTATTATCCATTTTAACGATTGTGGTAACGTCATTTCCATTTCTCAAAGTTCCTCCCAGGTTACGACTTGCATTTCCTGTAAGCACCAGGAGTTTATCTACTATACTGAGTGACTTTGATGCGTTTGAAATTTGAGCCTGCGTCTTTATTGGTTCATTGTTGAGGACAACTGATACAGCAATCCTTGAGCCATAACTATCGTTGTATGTGACATCTATACCTTCACCAACCTGGTTTTCAAAATCTAGATCATTAACATATCCTTCATAATTTGTTAATGTCAAAAGATTACGAACTGCCTCACGTATGTCAGATTCAATTTCTTCCGGCTTATCCACTCCTCTTTTTATTTGAATAAAATCTGACAATGGCACATTCATCAAACTTCCCCTTATTTTGGATCCGGGGTAAATACATCTTATTGTCTCATCAATTATTAACTCATCTAGAACATAGGATCCCTTTTTTGAAGCCTGTTCCACAGAATGGTAAAAGATATTCAGCATTGACCTTACATTTCTGAAGTCTGGAAATTCATCGTAGATTAATTTTATTTTCGATTCAAGATCACTTTCTTGATGTGAATCAAAATTTCCCTGCTCATCGTAATGCTTTATGTATTCTATAATTATGTCTTTTAATTCAGCTAGTGTGTTAGATCCTGCTAAATCTATCTTGTAGTTTGCCTTTTCTAATCTATCAAACACTGACGAGTTCTCTTTTTTGATTTCATCATACGAAGATGGAGTAAGAATTAACATGAGAATTGATGAAGGTATGTGTGCGTTAATCACTGCCTTTATGAATTCCAATGATTCCTTTTTTGAATCAAATTCATCAAACTGAAATATTGTTATCTTATTGAGAAGTTTTAAATTCATATGAGCGATTGCAACGAGGCTGTTTATAACCCCTTCAAGTGATCTTATATTCTCAACATCTGATCTTAATCTATCCTCTAGTAACGACTCGATTATTTCAATTTGCATTTCGGAAAATTCAGTAGCAAGTAGTTCTGACACATATTGAAAATTTAGTCTATGTTTTCCCCTTAGAATTTCCTCAGCTCTTCGCGTAAGATGTTTGTTGCCGCTTAGACTATCTAAAAATCCATAATTAAATGCCTTTCTTACAGAGCTCCCATGATAATCAGCTTTTCTGCACAAAAAATAAAGAATGTTCCTTCTCAAACTTTCGATATCGTTACGACTGAATCCACCAAGTATCGAATCATAAATATTATGAATATCTCTGGGTGCAACTTGAGAAAGATCAACATAAGAAGTGACAGTCTTCTCAGCTAAGTCAGGAAGCCCCTTGATGTGAAACGCAAGATGTGTCTTTCCCGAACCGACATCTTGAATCATGGTTATCAATCTAAAATCTCTATCCGTTGGATTCGCTGCTTTAAGTTTTGAGAATAGATCAGAAATGCATGTCAATATTGCCCGTTTGGCATCTCTGTGAGTCTTGCCGCCAAGAATCTGGCTATCAACATATGAAGGTGTCGGGCTACTTGGATAGGGGTTAAATTTTAATCCATACGGAAACATTGTCAAATACCTCTCACATACCCGTGAAGTAGACCTCTCAGGACTACGCCTTCATTTCCTCCCGTAGAGAGTTCATATTCGTTATGGTAGGCATTTACTAGTTGTTCGACCAGTTCATAAAATTCATTCTTGCTTAGATCGAATTTTTGACTTAGCTCATTTCTTACTTGTCCTAGCTCAATCCATCCTATGGAGGTATTGGACTTTGACAAAACGGTATCAAATTCAATCTTGAAATTATCTAGATTGACTAGTGCATTATGATCTGCACCTTCGGTCTTTAAGAGATCAATTAAGCCATTAAGTGCATCCTTGACACTATTTGAGTGGATGTCCAATTTTCTCTCAATAAGTTTCATGCGTTCAATCAAAATCCTAAATTTTGGATCCACCCCATACAGGTGCTTGAGATAAACCTCTGAAGTCCAGCAATAATATGCGGGCCCTTTTTTATCAATACACACCTTTCCATCATTTACTAAATTTTCTAAAGTCTTGTCTAAATCAAATGTAGTAAATTCCTTTTTTAAATCAGATTTTTTTACTCCGTTTGTACCTGTCGAGAGTATCTTCTCTAAAACTAATTCTTCTGAAGACATGTAAAATTATCAAATTTTTTTTATTTAAATTGCGGTGTAATAGAACTGATTACCCATTATCAAGATTTTTAGATTAAAGACAATGTTATTAAATTGCGCATAAAATACCTATTAGTCTTTTGAGACTTTACAAAAGCATTTGATACTCAAATGGCTCAGTAAAGAAATGGAATCTAGTTTGGCCGAAAAGCCTGAAGAGAGTAAATCAGTCGTTAGTGAGATTTTAAATCCCCGTAAGTATTTCGATGCTCCCAAGTTGTAGTAATTAACTCGTTAATTCTATGATCAAGAAAATGGCTTCTAGTTGATTATTCTATTTGATAACCCTTCGAACTAACCCAATCATGACATCTAGCCAAGTAAAAAATTAGCAAATGAACTTATTTGCTTTTTAGACACGCAATTTCAATAGTTATTAACTTGCAGTATTATTTTGATATATGAGCGAAGGAATTCCGATAGATAATGTCACTTTGAGCAAGTTGATCAACACGCCGATTATAATTAGAATAGCAACTATTCTTGACATAACAAGTCTTTCTATACTGGAATTATTGGAATATGACATAAATCTTGGAGACATCATTTTTGCTATGGCAAACGGTGTTGTAGCTTATGACAATGAAGCATTAATTGCGAGCAGTGAACACGATATAACGGAAATTGTTCCGAATGCAAATCTCTACTATGCGTTCGTAAGAAGAAAGGTAAAACTGACAAGGATTGGATTACACATTTTAGAATTGATAAAAGGTAATCAATTTACTCCTTCAGGAGAACATTATCCTAATTATTCCCCTGATACAGACCCACGCCACCCATCAACAGTTTAAAGTTGGGTACGCCGTCCTTAATTTGATGCGAGAGATTACTGAAATCCCATCATATTACCCATCATGTTACCATGCATCATATTACCCATCATGTTACCATGCATCATATTACCCATCATGTTACCATGCATCATATTACCCATCATGTTACCATGCATCATACCACCAAACATCATCATATTCTGAATTGGTAACTTTGAGGAAGATAACACATTACCATTACCCGTATCTATTACGAATCTTTGAATATTTGCATCAGGATCAACAGCAATAACCGTGTATGTCAAGTAGCCATTTGTGACGTCAAGATGTGCTGCTACTACTTTCGAGTTGTTTCCTGACTGATTTTGCACAATTGAGGCAGCGTCGCTTAAACTGACCTTAATTTGGGATGCTATGGAATTAATCAATGTTGGTGCCAATTTGATCGAGCCCGTAATGTTCTGATCCAGCATGAACATTGGATTCATCCAACTTCCATTACCCATCATGTTCGGATTCATCCAACTTCCATTACCCATCATGTTAGGGTTCATCATATTGGAATCCATCATGTCAGGGTTCATCATTTGAGCCGATGTCGATTGACTGGACAATACAGGTGAAATTGCACCTGCCAACAATCCTATCGCAATTACGAAGACGACAAGTGTTGTTCTCATATCTAGATTAATTAGATTGTGCTATTTATGCATGCAGTATTGAGTTACGAAGCCCCATTGATATTAAAGAGCAAGAAGGAAAAGAGATAAGATGATGAAATTCAAAATGATGATATGAAACGTGAGCTACGCAATGGACTGATTTATTGTCTCAATCTGAAGAGATGCCACAATAAATATTGGAATCTTAAATATTTGAAATAAGTTCAATGATAGCATAATATCTAAGTATGACGAATGTATCTGTCAACACATTAGAAATGACCATGCCATAGGAGTAGGTCTTCCTACTGGACGTTGTAGAAGATGTGATTGCATGGAATTTGTAATAAAAAGGTAAGACATCGAGCATATTTTTTATTGTTTATTTGTTAGCTGTAGTGAAGAAATGCTACAATAGCATGAAACTATATTAACATAATAACACAAGTCATAGAAGTAAGAAAGTTCTTACTTAATAATGAAACAAAAGAATCAACTAGCAATAAAGAACAAGAATGAAATCATGACTGTCAAGGTTTCAGAAAAGGGGTCAAATCACATTGCCCAGAATAATTCAAAGGTTTCTTGAAATCCAAAAAGGCGATAGATTAGTGGTTTGTGCATAGAATGATAAACTTAGGTTAAATAAGATAGATCAGATTGTTTCAGAAATGAGTGATGATATTAAAGATATGGAATATGGAACATCATACAGAAGAATCACTCAAAGAATTTTGGAAATATGAAACAGATGTTTGGAAACAGCATCTAAAAAAGCGAAAGAGAAAATAACATAACAAGTTGGCTGTCACCGTTTCGCAAATTGATGTAGTATTAATGCCAATTCCATTTTCTTCTTAAGTGACTCTAGACCGTTTAGTCCAGGTATTCTTAAATCAGAGACAAATAATGCATAAGAACATATTCGGTAAAATGCTCTAATGCAAATATTCGATCACTAAAAGAAATAACATCATATACGTCAATATTTTCATCTATGGCTAATCGGAAGAGTATAGATATGTCTTCATCATCGTCTACTACGCTGATAATCCGCTTTTCTTCATACATCAATGTCTATTTTCCTCCTACAAGAAAATTATAGGCTTAAACAAGAGGGGAATATGATGCATCAGACCAGGTAATTTTATTAGTTTATTTTTTTAGATAGTCATAATGGGATGAAGATTACTCTTTACTGATTACTTAGATGATGAAAGTACTAGGGTAACTGACCATATTAAGCCTTGACTCAGACTATCTAAAGATCATGAGAATAAGCATGTTCGAACTCATAGCTGCGCCACCAAAGAGTGGAGTAAACGAACTAATGAATAAATAGATTCGCAGGATGTTTAATATATTTCATACAATGCCAAAGAGATATTTCCATACTCTAGCTGATTTTCGAAATAATTTGCACAAACTTGATGCGTCTCTAATCGACTATAATGGAAATCCAATACCATGTATTCAAATAGAATCTAAAAGGTACGACGAAATAATTAGAACAGTTGCGGGTAAGAAACTTGCTGTTGATGTACTTTTGGATTTATTTCATGACACAAAGCACGTTTTTGTTGATATACTGATGACATACCTCGATTATGGCTTTGATGAAAATTACCTCTTTTATGCCAATAAAATGCCAGAATTTTTTAAAGCTCTAGCAGATACGGGTTTAATTGCTATAGCTCCCAGCGATTCTCAAAGTGTTTCTCAAGGGAACTTACTTGTAATACAACTTCCGCGAAAAGATAGCGCCGAGAGTGCTTACAATCAGATTATTGAGATAATAAAAAAGAGAGAAAAGTAATTTCACGTCGATAAAAAAAATCTAATTGCGACGGCCGGGATTTGAACCCGGGTTACCAGATTGGCAATCTGATGTCCTAGACCAAACTGGACGACCGTCGCATTACATCTAGTGATGAAAAAAATATTGCTTATTTTAACTGTTTCTTTGAACCTTTTTCAGTATTTTTCAATAGCATTATAAGTGTAGATCTAAACATTCAATTCGAATAGCTAAATTAGACAAATTTTTCTCTCTAATTGGTAACTAAGTTGTGGAATTACATGGGCTGATGGTAAGTTATCTGGTCAATACCTGAGTCAACTAGTTAGAATATTATCTCACTCATACATTCTTCGATATAATTAGCACTCAATTAAAATACATTACATCCATGAAGATATGCTTATTGCAGGTCAACTATAGAATTCTGGCAGGTCATCTATGATCAAGATACAAGTGGCTAATACAGCACCATCGTCCTACTTTCGTAATGGGTAAAAAAGAGTAGAATTTTGTTGTATATTGACGTCGATCAAGTATATTGCTGTCCTCGGAATGGTTAAGGATTTTCGAAGATCTTGGTAAGATTGGTTCTGTAATCATCAACCAACTTGTGT
>JARBAW010000178.1 GCA_029237505.1 Nitrososphaerales archaeon | reverse complement strand
GAAACATACATGTTCTAGTCTAGTGTAGTCTTGAAAGGAATATTTGCAGCCACATTGATATTCTAGTACTTTCTTCTTTATCCTGTATCCGTTCGAAGAAACTAACTTGGACATGACATATTAACACCGAACATATATATCAACTTTAAAAGCCTCAACGTCATTTTAGGTCAATTCAACGACAAGATTAGATTAAAATAGACCAGCCTAGATCAGACATAAGGAGTGTAAAATAGACTTAGACTTATTTTCAACTTCAAAATCACTTAGAAATAATAATAATTTACAGCTTTTTTTAGCGGTATTTCTCTCAATTGGGTTGATAACTTTTGGAATTTTCATGGAAAAATCATTTGGGACAGTTGAAACAAACAACTCTGATTTTAATTTTGTTGCTGCGGGAGATTTTGGCTGCGGTAAGAATGCGAATAGGACTATAACTAATATGCTGACTAGAGAGCCAGAAGTGGTTATAGGATTAGGTGATCTGTCTTATCAAAAAACAGCAGATTGTTGGTTTTATGTAGTTTCTCCATTAGATATCGATGGTCGATTAAAAATTGCAATTGGCGATAATGAAATGTTTCCTTCGAAATTTACTGAATATATGAAACATTTCAATATGGATAAACCTTATTATTCATTTAATTATGGAAATGTTCATTTTCTGGCAATGGCAACGGCCAAAAATAAAGTGATACCATATAATGAAACTTCAGAACAGTACAAGTTTATCAATAATGATCTCAAAGGGGCACATGAGAATAAGAGTATAAATTGGATAATTGTATATTCGTTTAGATCCTTTTACTCTTCTAATACTACACATCCAGGTCTTGATGAATTACAGGACTTGTACCACCCACTATTTGATAAATATGGTGTTGATGTTGTTCTGCAAGCACACAACCATAACTATCAACGTACTTATCCGCTGAATTATAATGAGACAAGAACATTTACTCCAATAATTGCAGATAAAGAAACAGAGAAATACAAAGACGGTACGAAAGGACCAATATTTGTAACACTTGGTACTGGAGGAGAGGATCTCTATGAATTTACAGGTCAAGCTCCGTATGTCATAACTCAATTTCTGAGACACGGGTTTTTGAATATAGACATTCTGGAAAATGGAACGAGGTTGGATGCGAATTTTTATGAGAATAGAGAAAATAGTAACAAGGACCACTTTACCATTCAGAAATAAATTGTGCTAGATTGACTCAATTCTCAATACGTATAACGATTTGTTGAAAAATATCCGCATGTTTTATTTTGTAACTTACAAGACTAAAACTACTCATTAATCATATCATCGATCAAATACTTGGGTATTTTCGCCAACTGCTCTACTTTCCAATGACAGCTCCAGCAAAATCCACAAATAACACAAGCAAATTGAGTTCTTGTTTTGCATGATTTACACTCCTTATATTGCAACTCAATAGTGTTTCTCAAATACTCGTGTTTTTGGTATTTGCTTTTTTTCCCGATTAGTCGGGAATTCATTTCTATCTATATTTACTAATAGCAGGTCAGAAATATAACCCTTTTTTATTTCGATACCAATTAGATATGTTCATGTATAGTTTTGATACCAAAACATGATATTGTTATAATCCAGTCCAATATCGAATATTAGATTCCAGAATACAGATTGTTATCAAATTAATGCCGTAATGGATACAGTAATGGATACACATTTTCTAAAGGAAAGATCAGACTAAAATAAATTTGGAGAATGAAATTGGAATCAAAGTAATGGTAGTCTATTTTCGTTTATTTCCACTGTCGTCGGTCGCCTTCCAATAAACCAGAATCACCATGAATTCTATCAATATGTTTGGATAATTCTTCGTTATTGCTAAATTTCGATGCGCAATAAGGGCATGATACTTGAGGACTATCTGACATGTTGATAGTATCCGGAGCTGTTCAAATTAATTCTTTTGTTTACAATATCAATACAGATTTTAAGAATCAGGATATTCTAGTCTAAGGTCTATTTTTCGTAAAGTGAGATCAAATCGTCATCGGTTTCAATTATCCACTCAACTAGCGTATCATCCAATTTATGATATCTCAGATGTTCTCGTCGTTTGTCTTTGATTATTTCTTCCTTACAAATTCCGCATTTCATGAAAAGATTTGCCTGTGGTAATGGCAATGTACCATTTTAACATATATATCACTAGCGATATACTCATGTGCAATTCAATCGTTCTTATTATCATCGTACTATTGAAACTTTAATTTTATACGTGAATTTTATAATAATCGTAGGATGTACAAAATAAATGATAAAAAAAGAGAGTAAAAAGAAAAAATAACTTTTTTATATTCTTTGTTCTTTAACTGAGGTTTGTAATAGTTCGCCGATTTCGTTGTGCATCTTTAGGAAATTCAGCCCTTTCTCAGTAGTTTTGTAGTTTTGTGAGCCTTCTAAGTATTCTAGCAAATTATTTTCAATAAGTACAGAAAGATATTCCCTCAATTGAGCATAGCTAAGAAAGGCTTTGTACATGATTCTGGTCTTTGTTGCACCACCATTTGCAGCTTCTAGGATCATTGCTACTATTTCTGTTCTACTTCTGTATTTCATATCAAGATACACTAAACTTATTTATTTTAATGTATTGGCACAATAATCTAGAACATAACTACATTGAAGGTGCATTTTGGATAGTTATTCCTAAAGAATCCGAATAATTTACTCTAAAAATATACGCCAAAAATAAGAGATGGTGTTTACTTTTAACTCAGTTAAGTCTACTAGGCCGTATCTTTTGTAAGTACTTCATTCAACCAATTGCCTTCTATCTCATCATCTTGAGGCTCGCCCGAATCCGTCGAATTCTGTTCTTTGATAACCTCAATATTGTTAGCTTCAATTTCCATCGTGCTCTCTTCAACGTGTTGTTCCTGTGTTTGTGCTTGATCGATCTTCTTGTCTTCTGATTCATTTGTCGTTATCTCTGAATAAGGTTGAGTAATTCTTGAGAGAAAGCTGTTTATCTCATCTTTTTCCAATTGAATACGATCTAACAACTCGGTGGAATTGGCATTAATTTCCTGATATGTTTCTTCGAGGATATCATTACTCCTATATTGTAACTTTGCGTCGAAAATAATCGTTTTGATGGTTGTACTTTGTACATCTAGTTCTCGTAGTCTTGAATTCAATGTGTTTACGACCTCTTGTTCGTTACTTTGTAAGTCAACTAATCTCCTCTCATATATGAGATGTAAGACTTCCGCATCGTCTTTCATAAGATCGTTCTCTTCCACCAAATTTTCAAGTGCCTTAACCCTTTTGAGAGTTAGATTTTTTTGCCTCAGTAATTTTTGTGCCTCCATTCGCCACTTTGGTATAAAAATTACAAAGTCTCCCTGGACGAGTAATTGTTCGTATGACAGCTTCTGCAATCCCGTCGAACCACAATCCACACCTACCGACTCAATTGACCCATCGATATCTGTGACCAGTCCAATTACCTTTCCCACATACGCACCGTACATGTCTTTTACTAGCTTACCTACAAACTCGAGCTTTATATCGCTCATGAGATTGAAATAGCATATGGATATAATGATGGCAGTGTTAAAAATAATCAATAATTTAGTAGATGTTTTAATACTTGATGTGCAGTATTTCGAAAAGACATCTAGCTGAAAAAATAAGTATAAGGATTATTTTCTATTAATATTATGAATTTGAACACAGATTATGATTTTTCGGATAAAGAAAAATCGATACTTGATCAACATTTTTCTAATTCTGATAAACATGTATTTGCTATTACAACTCCTCGGCAGGTTGACAGAGGAGCGCTGATGTCGAGATATTCTCGTTCTGACAAAACAATGCGAAAAATATTCTTGGATGAATTTGCCACAAACACAAACAGAGGAAGCGAGTTCTACAGCAAAATATTGTCAGAATATGGTGATGATTCTGTTGCGGAATTGGGGGAAGCGCAAATCGCCGTAGAATGGATCTCCAACATTGCAGCAAAAAAAATTGAGGATCAAAGAATCGGACTCTCTTATTTAGAAAAATCCTCTCGTTACATACCTTTTGATAAGAAAGTTGGTAACATGTATAAATATTATAGAGATGAAAAAATACTCAAATCGAAATATGCTGATCTTTATATAGAATCCTGTGATCACTCATTTGATGTTTATAGTAAAAGTATCAATCTAATGCAAAAATATATCTCAGAGATAGAACCAATCGATGATTTCATGTATTTTGATTCTATTTCCAAATCAGAAAAATCCTTTGCCAAACTAACTCACGACCAGGATCTAGAATCGGCAAAAAAGGTTTATCATAGTACTGTGAGATCTAAGACGCTTGATATTTTACGTAATCTATTACCGGCGTCCACTCTTACAAATTTGGGTATAACCGGGAATGGCAGAGCATTTGAATATCTCCTGACACGCCTATACTGTTCTGATCTAGTCGAGCTCAAAGATTTAGCTCGCATGATAAATTCCGAACTAGACTGTGTAATACCTTCTTTTATTAAGCGTGTAAACGAGAAACATGGTAAATCTCTTCAGTCGTTTATGATTAATACTAACAGGGAAATGACAAGATTGTCGGATAAATATCTAGTGGATATTGAGCCTGATTATTCTCCGGTAGATGTAAGATTAATTGATTATATGGATAATAAAGATGCGGAAGTGAAAGTTGTTTCGGCAATATTATATGAAAATGCACAAGGACAATCGCTTTACGAAATAACAAAATTAGTCAAATCATTTCCACAATCAAGAAGAAATGAAATTATCCTGGCATATACGAAATTTCGCGGTAATAGAAGGCATAGACCAGGTAGGGCATTTGAAATGGTTGAATATCTATTCGAAATGTTTACTAATTTTGGGATGTTTCGAGATTTGCATCGTCATAGAATTCTTACAATGGAAAGACAATTACTTTCCACAAAGCATGGATATGATACCCCTAAAGAAATTATTGATTCTGGCTTGGAAAAAGATTTCAAAGATTGTATGTATCTTTCTAGTAATACTTATCAAAATATTGCAAAGACGATGCCGGTCGAAGCTCAGTATGCAGTAAATTTTGCTTACAAATACCCATATTTCATAAAGATAAATTTGAGAGAATTATACCATGTGATTGAATTACGCACAACAGCTCAAGGACATCCCGATTATCGCTATGTATGTCAACAAATTTTCAAGAAAATCAATGATATACATCCTCTTCTCGTGAAAGGGATGAAATTTGTCGATATGAATCAATATGAGTTAGGAAGATTTGATACTGAAAAGAAAAAAGAATTAAAGAGAAGAGAACTATTGCCTTCAAAGAATTAATAATACTGGTACAAGAATTTTTATTAAAGAATAGATTTAGAACCATTTTTCCAATGATTGATTCTTATTCTTTTCTGAATTCTGAACCTTTTCTAAGGCCGAATTAATACGATCTGGTGAAAAGTTTTTTTCGGTGCTCAGAAATTCAACAACTTTGTCATAATCAATAGGCTCGAATTTAATATCATTAGTAGTAACATTTGCTATTTTGGGTTTCAAAAACAGTTCCCTAATTTCTTCATATGGAATGTTAGATAGCTGTTCCTGGAGTTGATCAATGTTTTCTAATTTTGAATACTTTTGTATTAATTTCAATGCAGTTTTTGGGCCTACTCCTGGAATACCCCCATAATTATAGTCTGTTCCAATCAAGATTCCTACATCGACAAGCTGCTCGCTCGTCAAATTAGTTTGATTAAGAATATCTTCCAGATTAAATAATTCTAGAGAAACGTCAATGAAAGCATTTCTGTTGGGAATCTTCCTTTTACCACTTATCGTAATATTTCTTACAAGTCGCTTTGCACCAAATAAAATGGAATCATAATCTTGACTTGCGCAAATCTGCACGAGATCGGAGTTGGTCAGCTTTGCTGCAGTCGCCTCTCCTTCCGATGGTGCTTGTATTGTAGGGATTCCTAGTAATGAGAGCAATTTTTTTGATTCTTGTATCATTTTATCTGTTAGAACCGATGTTGCTTGGCTGTATTTTCTTGCTTCTTCTAGTTTACCTTGAATAAGTGCCTTCTCATATTTTTCGGCTGCTATCTGCTTGACTTGATGTCTGCGTTCAATTTCATCAGTTTTTAATGGACTGGACACACCATCAAAGACATAGACTAATTTGATACCTTCCGCAAGTAAATTGATATTACGATAGAACAGTCCGCTCAAATGGCTCGTAATTTCTCCTTGAGAGTTAGTAAGAAGTTCTCCGGTAGATCCTCGAATTGTAGCTAGAAATTGATGGATTGTGTTGAAAGCATCTACTGCAATTATTTTGTTTGAAAGGTCACTTAACTTTATGTTAGTATGTGTGAGGATTGGTTTTAAATCTAAGCCCATGATTTCGATTATGATTACACAATCTTTGTATTATTTATTTTCTATTTGCCACGGTTCTTTGTCCCCGTGAAAATTGGATCCGATCTGGAAAAAAGTAGATAAGGTAATTTGCTTATTGTGTTTCTAACCTATGAATCTCCTTATGAACATAAGCACCGTGGTAAGTGTCTTAAACGTTGGTGTCTTATTCACATTGTTAGTGATCTATGCCAGGATATATAACAAAACTAGAGCGGTATTTACCATTGGTCTAATGTTCTTTTCTGTCATGTTAATGCTTCATAATTTAATAGCCGTATATGCTTATCTAGCCATGGCACCGCTTTATCCAGACGATTTATTGCCCTATTTTGTCGCAATACACATAGCAGAACTTGTTGGTATCGTTTCTCTTCTGAGAGTAACTCTCTGAGTAAGCTTGTTGAAGAAGTGTCAAATCAAATAATATCGTGTCAACTAATCGATAAAATCCACTAGATCTAATTGTCAAAATTAATAGAATTAAAAATTATAAAAAAATGAATTTTGGGGTTATGGTTAACCTTCTTCCCATCCCTTTACGAACAGACCATTCTTCTTTAGTGGAATAGGCTGACCTGGTGTATAATCCATTGGTCTCATCCAAAAGATTGCTTTAGTTGGGCAAACCCCTATACATGCACCATCTGAAATGCATCTTTCAGGATAGAATACAAAAGCCTTACCTCTTTTCCATACCTCAACTGGTTTTACCCTCAATACATCTGGACCAAGAGCAGTACAGATTTCGACACAAAGAGCACAGCCGATACAATGTTGTTCGCTAACATCTGGAAGTATTGCTACTGGCATTTAATTCACTTAAAAAGAAGTAAAGTCGAAACTATTTAAACACTGTGCTATTTTATAACACCGATATAAAAATTCTAAATTTAGAATTGCAATACTGAAAATATGACCCAAAGGTAGAAATTATATTTTTAAAGAGTTTTACACGTGGTTCGTAAAATCATAGTACTTTTGCCCGTCATAATTGGATGTATAATTTTAGGAGTTTTAGGGTTGACATTCATTCCGGAGGGAATTAAAAATAGGAATTTGGAATTTTCAAAAGGAACTATAGTAATAAACAATCATTCAATAAGTACAGAAATTGCTGAAACTCCTGCTGAACGACAAAGATGGTTAACTTTTAGAACTGAGCAATTGCCGGTCAATTCTTCACTTCTTCTTGTCTATGAAAAACCTGACCTTCACTCCTTGTGGCTGTTGAATATACAATTCAATTTAGACCTAATTTGGTTCGATGGTGATGGTAATATTGTCTATATCAAACAAGACATAATGCCATGTAAGAATACCTTAGATCCATCACAATGTACCTATAAAAACACAATACCAGCAAAATATATTCTTGCAGCAACAACAGGATTTATCAACTACCATAATATTACAATAGCCTCAAAAATAAAATTAATTTCAATATAGAAATTCTTTGAAGTAGATTTTGCACTAATTAGTGTTTAGTGATGCCCTGGAAATCCCTATACACTTGTTTGATTTCTTCAATTGAAGCTTCATCCTCAAGTGTGCTAGTATCACCTATAATATCTGAATTTGTACTAATTGATTTTAACAATCTTCTCATTATTTTACCGCTTCTAGTCTTTGGTAATTTATTGGTAAAGTATATTTCACTAGGGGTAGCAATTGGGCCAACTGTCTTCCTAATGTGATTTACAAGATCCGTTCTCATTTCTGGAGACTCTTTATATCCAGCTTTAAGAACTAGAAATGCGACTATAGCTTCTCCTTTTTCCTCATCGGGTTTGCTGATTACGGCTGCCTCGGCTATTGCATCAAATGATACAAACGCACTTTCTAACTCCATAGTGCCTAGTCGATGACCAGCAATCTTGAGTACATCATCTGATCGGCCAAGTAACCAAATATAATTATCTCTGTCTAAAAGGGCAAAATCGCCTGAATAATAATATCCTTTAAACTTGCTCCAGTAAGTATTAACATATTTGTCATCGTTATTCCATAGAGTCATTAACATCCCTGGCCACGGTCTCTTTATGACCAAGTAACCCTTGTTATTGGGTTCAACATCCGCCCCTTTTTCATCTACTATTCCAATATCAACCCCTGGAACTGGAAAGGTTCCGGATCCAGGCTTCATTGGTATGGTATCAATACCCAAGCATTGACTTATCATTGTCCCTCCCGTTTCGGTCTGCCACCATGTGTCAACAATAGGGCACTTTTCTTTGCCGATCACGCTGAAATACCACAACCATACCTCCGGATTAATTGCTTCACCTACAGTACCTAAGAGACGCAATGATGACATGTCAAAACTATTAGGGATTGACAAATCGTGTTTCATGTATATACGAAGCGCAGTGGGAGTAGTATACAGAATTGTAGCTCTATGTTTCTCGATTAGTGCCCAATATCTATCAGGCGTCGGAAAATCAGGCGTTCCTTCGTAGATAACACTAGTTACTCCGTGCATCAAGGGAGCATATACCATATAACTATGTCCTGTTACCCAACCAATGTCTGCAGTACAGAAAAAGATGTCCTCATCATTATAGTCAAATACCCATCTGGCGGTAGCATGGACATGGGTGAGATACCCCGCTGTACTGTGCAATACACCTTTTGGTTTTCCTGTAGTACCAGAAGTATATAGGATATAAAGTGGGTGAGTACTTTCCACAAATTCGGGTTTACAGTATGATTTTTCTTTTTTAACTAATTCATCCCAAAGTAGGTCCTTTTCATTTATTTTGATTTCATCGGTTCCTCTCCGAAGGACAATTACATGTTCTATAGATGCGGTTGCTGCAATCGCGTTGTCAACTATTTTTTTCAGTTCGAGTGTTTTTCCACGCCTTATTCCTTGATCAGCAGTTATGATTACCTTGGATTTTGAATCATTAATACGATCAGTTAAAGCCTGTGAACTAAATCCGGAAAATACAACAATATGTATAGCTCCTATTCTACTGCAAGCCAGCAGGGCAATAGGCAATTCGGGAACCATTGGGAGGTATATGATAACTCTATCACCTTTCTTGATTCCCAAGTTGCGTAAAGCATTTGCAAACTTATTTACTTGTACATATAGTTGATTGTATGTAAAGGTACGAACGTCACCAGATTCACTTTCCCATATTATGGCCGCTTTATTTTTTGTATTATTGTTAATATGCTTATCAAGACAATTTACTGACGCATTTAACAAACCACCTGTGAACCACTTGGCAAAAGGAGGATTCCAATCTAGAATCTTATCCCATTTTCTATTCCATACCAAGTTATTAGCTTGTCTAGCCCAGAATTCCTCAATATTTTCTAATGCATTGAGTCTCATTTCTCGCAGAGCCTTCCCCTGGAGATTTATTTCCAATGCGTCAGGCCCATCTTTCAATTTTGCTGAGCTTTTTTGCTCTGTCATTTAAATGTGTAATTTGATATTATTTGTATTAAAAGGCTTGCATACTTGAGACGAATTATGCATTCGCAATTCAATGAAAAAAATAAATCCATGATAATGACGAATTGTAAATATTGTTGGAATGGAATGAGCAGATTAAAGCTCATCTGATGTGGATTTGGGCTGGAGAGGACGGTTTTATGAAAAGGAAAAGGGAAGGAATGCTTGTTGTGACAGAAAAGAATCTGGTATTCATAACAAAAACCAATATGTCCTACAGGATTCATGAAGTTCATTCACAACGACAGCTCGTGCGGTTCAAGGAGAACAAGAATGTTTTCTTGCCTGTAGAAGGCTATGGTATTACCGAGTTAAGGAATGATCTGGAAAAAAGCGATCAAAATATTGTATTTCCTTTTTCTCAAATATTGGATATGTATTTTGTGGAAAAAAGATGGGGCACCGAACTTAAGATCAAAACGAATATTGAAAATAAACAGAAAAATTATAACTTTGCAATAGTAAAGGGCTGGGTCAAATATCCTGCAAAGGATCCTTTACAATTCCAACATGTGGATTGGAATCCGATAATAACATTGTATAGGATGTCATGATTGATTCTATTTTTTGGTTTTAAGATTATGTTAGATTTAAAGAAAGCAAAATATACACAGTATAATAACTAAGGCTGTGACGGAAGATAGAATCAAAGACAAGAAATTATTTCTTGTTGGAGTTGGTCCAGGCTCATCAAAGTACTTGACAGAACTAGCAAGAGATGTAATAAGAAAATCTAAGTATTTGATAGGTTACAAATATACATTATCAATTATACGAGATTTGATTATTCCTCAATTTCATCAGGTATATGAAGTAACCATGAAAGATCAGGACCAAACTTATAATCAAGTGTTTGAGAGAATGCGAGAAAGTGAATACTGTACAATACCCTTTACTGGAGATGTAAACTTTTCAGAGTCGGAGGTAGTTGACAGATTACTTGAGATCTTTGGTAACGATAATGTAGAATTAGTGCCCGGAATAAGTTCTGTTCAAGTTGCAGCAGCAAAAGCAAAAATTCCCTTAGATAAGACTACGGTTATAAGTTTTCATGTCACTGAAAATATTGATGATAAGAAGAGAGAATTAATCAGGGCGATTCAAGACAAAAAGAGCGTAATTCTAGTGCCAAGACCGTGGAACAATAATCCTGAAAAAAATTTTATGCAATCAGAAATTGCATTATTTCTCAAAAAGGAGGGATTAGATACTTCTAGTTTGAAAGTTTGGGTGTTTGAATTTCTGACTGCTGCAGAGGAAAAGATGTTTAAAGGTAAATTGAATGAATTGGAAGGTAGGGATTTTAGTCCAATGTCTGTAATGGTTGTCGATCAGGTTATCCGTAAAACATATCTAGAATTTGATTGAAATTTCTGTGCTTTCTTTTATTTATGAATTATTCTGCTAAATCAAGCCGGCCGGATTGTTTTATTAAATCCCATTCAATAATTGCGCCAAAAAATAAAATTATCGCAACAATACCAATTTCAATGCCTGTATAAATCAGATTTTCTCTAATGTTAGTTCTTTTCAATATACTAGTCAATAGCAGATAACTTCTAGAGATAGCTATACCATATGAAACGAGCTCCATTATTCCAAATAATGTCAAAAAGACAAGTAATGGCGGTATCTGTATTGGTAAATCTCGTGTTATTATCACGAAAATATTACCAGTACTAAATCCTGAAAAGAGACCAAATGCAATGCCGATACCTGGGACAAACATCAAGATTGATATAAGAAAGTTATTGAGGAATATGCCCATACTGTCAATATTTTTGATTTTGTTCTGAATTTGTTCTTTTAAGAGTTGGGAAGTAGATTCATCAAAAGTGACAAATGTGCCAATTGTAAAGAAAATTATGAATACTAAAATTCCAATCAAAAGATAGAGAATTCTTCTTTTGAAGTTGTATCTGTACATGCTTCAACCACAGTGTTTGCTTTTTAATAATCTATGCATAAAACAAAACATTTTTAGCATTTGTGATACTTTCGTTCAATAATTAAACTTGGATTCAGTGTCTATTGCATTGATTTATGCGATAAATAAGGGATACCAGGTTCATCCTGATGCTTTTGCCTTTCTTAAATCACTTGATTGTGATGTGGAAAAAATAATCGAGACTATTATTGATGCCAAGAATAAGTTTAAGAAAAAAACTCCAATATTGATTGATGATATAAAGAACGCAATATCGAGTGATGTAGATCGCATCATTGATGACCCTGTAATAACTAACATGAATTCCAATCCAAAATCCGATAGCAATCTAGAGAATTACAAGATTATCTTTGATCCTACCTACAAAATAAATTCTGGAAATGATAAGGATTTTGTTAAATTATTTGAAAGTCGTTACAGAAAAACTCTGAAAATATTGTCAATCCGCTCAGAAAGCAGGCAAATAAGAAAAATAAAACAGATTAAAGATCTTCGCAATAAATCAAGGTTTAGTTCTCTGGATAATGAGAATGAAAAAGGAAAGGTTGTTGATTCAGCTTTTCTCGCAGGTTTGGTAATGTCTAAGAGAAATAGAAAAAATGATTTAGAGCTTGTGATTGATGATACTACGGGCAGCATATCTGTAGTTTGTAAGACACGGGATTTGATTAAGCAAGCTTCATCGCTTGTTTTGGATCAAATGTTGATGTTAGAAATTTCACTCACTAAGAGAAATTCAAACGATTTTGTAATAAAGGATATCATTTTTCCTGACATTCCGGAGCACGTTGCCTCCAAATCAGGAACAGAGTCTTATGTTGCTCTCATTTCAGATTTGCATGTGGGTAGTAAATATTTCATGGAAAAAGAGTTTAATGAATTTCTAAGTTGGCTATCGTCAGATGATGAAATTGTAAGAAGAATAAAGTATGTTTGTATAGCAGGAGACATTGTCGATGGAATTGGAATCTATCCTAATCAGGATAAAGAATTAGTCGAGATGAATATGAATAAACAACTATCATATGCGGCATCCTTGCTACAGAAAATCCCTAAGCGGATGCACGTATTCCTAATTCCTGGAAATCATGACCCTGGAAGACGGGCTTTGCCCCAGACAGCTTTAACAAATTTGCGAGATTTTCAACCTCTTGAAAATTTCAGTATAATTGGTAATCCGTCGGTTGTTGAATTAAACAAAGTTAAATTGCTAATGTTTCATGGACAGAGTTTAGATGATGTTATAGCCACAGTTCCTGGATTAAGCTATTCTAAACCTGTCGAAGCTATGAAAATTTTACTAAAATCTAGACATCTGTCACCAATATATGGTAACCGTACACCAATAGCTCCCGAATCAGAAGACATGCTGGTCATAGAAGATGTGCCGGATATTTTTCATGCCGGACATGTGCATATGACAGAAGTAGGAAGATACAAGGGTACTTTGATAGTAAATTCTGGAGCATGGCAAAGACAGACAAGATTTCAACAAACCATGGGAATTATTCCAACCCCTGGAATTTGTATATTAGTTAATCTTGGGAACCTCCAGTCATTTAAGAAAGATTTCAACTAATATTATCAACAAATGGCGACAATATTGGATCGTTTTTGATAGCTTCTCTTACAGATGAGATTTGAATATGTAGTTTTATTCTTTGGGTTCTACCATAGCGACCTTGGTTGACTATATTAGTCGTTATTAATCCTAGTTGATCAAGTTCGCCCAAAATTTGTGTCATTCTTCTTTGAGTAAGCGCCTCTTGCTGAATTCTTGAGCAAAAATCTTGATATAATGTATATACTTCTCCCGTGCTACCATTCTTGGATTTTATTATTGCAAGTATGACTAATTTGGTGTGAAGGGTTGAATTCCTCAGGATCTCGAAGTTAGTGTCGCTGTCAATTTTTTGTTGTGCACTTCTGATATGATCCTCGCTGATTTTCATTGTCATCGATGATTCTGCTATTTCTGCTGCAACTCTCAAAAGATCAATGGCTTTTCGAGCATCGCCAGTTTCTCTACCAGCTATTGCAGCACACAAATTGATTACTCCGATTGGAACGACATTATCATAGAACGCAAGTTTGCATCTGTCAATAAGAATTTGCTTTAATTGTTCGATAGTGTATGGATTAAAAACCAATTCCTCTTCGCTCAAGCTGCTCTTTACACGCGGATCTAATTTATCTTTGAAAGTTAAGCTATTTGAAATCCCTATCAAACTAATGAATTGATCCGAAGAAATTCTTTCATTCGCTCTTGTAAAGTTATACAGGATGTCATCACCCTTTTTATTGACAAGAGAATCTATCTCGTCGATGACGAGTACTACTTTGATCGACTTGCGTCTTACGAAATCAAGAATTCGATCGGTTGCTTCGCTCATGGACAGTCCTGTAAAATAAACCTGCATTCTTCTTTCCTCCTTGTTGATGCCCAATAACTCTGCAATTTCGTATAGAATTTTGTACGGCGTGTTTGAGTTTTTTGCATTGATAAATGGGACTCTTAGATTAATGTCTAATTCTTTAGTTTTGTTATAAAGATGGTCAATAACGTTCTTTACCACTGCTGTCTTTCCGGTTCCTGGTTTTCCAAAAATCAACAAATTAGACGGACGACCTTTTTTTAGTATGACAGATAATGATTGCGCGATTGCTGTACTTTCTTTTGTTCTGAACAACAGCTTATCAGGTACGTAATCGATAGTCAGGACCTGCCTATTTTTGATGATATTGTTGTTTTTGATCGCGCTATCAAAAATAGTATCTAGGATGTCATCATCCAAATTCATACGCCTCAGACACCCCTCTTTTTCTTCTGTATCTCAATATAACAAACTCATTTAGTACCTGGGATGTATATAAAATAAAAACGCCTAAATCAATTTTGTTTCATTTGTTTGTTAATTGTTATATCTATAAAGAAGATTGAAGTTGAAGTCAATCTTCAAATAGAAATGCAGGGGTGGAACTAACACTTGTTAAGATTGTTAATTAATAAGGCAGAAAATAACCGAAAATGACCCCTTTATTTCCATTGGAGGTCAATTAACAGAAATCAACATTGTTAAGAATATAATATGACCCCTTTCTTTCCACTGGAAAATATTTTGTCAAGGCATACAAAAAAACGATAACTACAGAAATATGATTTTCCCAAATTCAAACACGAATAATGAGTTAACAAAAGCTGAGCTCTTAGTTAACTTGTTAATCACTGCAATTGTTAAGTGTGATGTGATATCATGTGCCGATCTGTCAACTGCGAGGAGGAAGATAAAAATTGAATTGGAAGACGAAAATGGAGAAAAATACAATTTAATCCTACAGGGAACCCTGACAAAAGAAAAGCTAATGAATGTGATTGAATTTGTGCAGCTATTTGACAGGAACTCCATAGATGGTAGCTTTGAGAGAAGTTTGGAACGCAGGGAAAGTGATTCGAAATTGGGTTCCAAATTATGGAATCTAGTAGTTGAGAATTTTAGATATCATACATTTACCTCATCTGATATACTAAGAATCTACCAAGATCTATACTACGAACCTATTCAATTAAGTGTCATCTCTATTTACTTGTCTAGATTTTACCTCAAAAAACAACTAAACAGATCAAAAAATGGCAAGCAATGGGTGTATACTTTGATTAAAGAGAACCTAAATAGTTCCAGAGAAAATTACGAAAAACCTAACGACTCGAATTTGCTGTCCGCTCCAACAGTTTACGACCTTCATTCGTAATTTTATATTTGAAAGGTCTGCTACTCCCATCTCTCATTACTATGTTTTCAGAATATAATTTTTTTAACAATCGAGATGTGTGTTCACGTGACTTGTTCACCCTTCTCTGAATTTCTCTAGATGTTAATGGTACCTCCAGCATTTTCAAAATTGAATCAACAGTACTGAGTCTTAATTCATCTTTTTCGTCGTCTTTTCTCTGATTGATTGTCACATCATTTGTTACATTCGTCACAGGAATCGTAGAATGTGATATATCCTGTGACTTCTCGGAATCCATATCACTAGTATCAACTATTTCATTCTGGATGATATTATCATTCACAGAATTCACTTTCATTTGTATCATGTCCAATTTAGTTCGTAAGTCGGAAATAATCTGATTATATTCGTCGAATTTATGAAAATATCCCTCAATCAACATGTCTTTGAACTTGTAGCTCTCCTGTTCACGTTCTTTTGAGTCCCTGAAGTAACCAAAATAGAACAAAGCCATAAATGATAATACGAATAATGTGATTGAGATCAAAACATCTGATAGTGTGTATTGCAAGTTAAGATCAAACATATTCATGTGATATCATGTGATTTAGTATTGTATTTATTAAAATTTTTCTATATCAACACTAACTTTGCTATCACATCATCGATTAAAGAAGTGATATTACTCAATGTAGACAGATCTATTTCGTCACTGCTTTTACTCAACATCACATTCAATTGATTATTTAGTTGATCCAGCACAGAAAATGTTCCAGGGTCTAAAACACCAAACAAACGCAATAACAACATTGTAAAGACAATCTTTCTTATTTTCGTTCTACACTGTCCTAATTGTCGATAATATGCACCAGGAGTCATGTTTTTACTAGGTTTTGACTTCGTAACTTTATTATAAATAATTGATGTTTGTTTTGTGGTTAATATAGAATTTGCAATAAAGTGATTCAAAATTGACGTATAATCTATATTACTATTTTCCATTTACTATACAAATTTGTATAGTACGATATTATTAACCTTATTGTATTCAATTGCTCACCAATAATTGTCTAAATCCATTAATGAGACTATTATTATACGAGTAAATACTTTGAGAAATGATGGAAATACAAAGCACCGAACAATACATTCTGGACGAAATAAAGAAACAAAAAACCTTATGCTTTCCACTTATCGACTCTGAAAACACTTCAAAGACCATGGAAATTGCTAAGAGATTAGAACAACTTGGAGCTTCAGCAATTCTAGTCGGTGGCTCATCAACATCGGATCAAATTGAATTATCAAATTTTGTGACGGAGTTAAAGAATAATGTCAAAATCCCCATCATTTTGTTTCCAGGAAATATCACAGGAATATCACCAGCTGCTGATGCAATTTTATTTAGCTCACTTCTTAACTCTGAAAATCCTTATTATATCACAGGAGCCCAAGCACAAGGTGCGTTGGTCATTAACAAGTATAACATTGAGGCCATTCCCACTGGCTACCTTATCATTGGTGATGGCTCCACTGCATGGTTCATAGGTCAAGCCAAATCAATCCCTTTTGGTAAGGCAAACATCGCTGTGATGTATGCATTAGCAGCTTTGTATATGGGTATGCGTTTCTTATATCTCGAAGCAGGCTCAGGGGCCTCACAGAATATTCCGCCGGAGATGGTCAGCATTGTAAGAAAATTCTATAAGGGAATTTTGATAGTTGGCGGTGGAATTAATTCAGCGGAGACGGCTAAGAAAATATCAGATGCAGGTGCCGACATCATCGTTATTGGAACCATGATTGAGAGAGAAAAAGATTGGGAAGCAGAATTTGTTAATATTATGAAAGCAATAAGAAATTGAGCGGCAATACCAAGGAAAACAATGACACTGTAATTCCTTCAAATTATTTACAATATCACAAGAATATATCACAATACATTGAAGAATCCATCTCTGCCGCACAAGCAGCCAAAAAACACGGTCTTGATATCTCTGAAAAAGTAGAATCACAAATTGGTTATGATTTACCGGACAGAATAGCAAAAATACATGAAATCGATATTTCAGATCGGTTAAGAGTACTTCTTCCAAAATTAGGAAAAGAACTAACTGCACTAAAGATATCCGAAGAAATTGTCCTGGGTAAATATGGAGGAACCACTATTGAAGAGAAACTAAACAACGCAGTAAGAGTAGGACTCTCCGTAGTTACAGAAGGTGTTACGGTAGCTCCATTGCAAGGAATTTATGATGTCAAGATAAAGACAAATGCAAACAGAACTCAATATTTGTCCGTTTCTTTTGCGGGACCAATAAGATCTGCAGGAGGAACTGAGGCTGCAGTAACAATGCTTATTGCAGATCACGTCAGGAAAGTTATTGGATTAGACAAGTATATTGCAAATTCATTTGATGATGAAATTAGCAGATATGTTGAAGAATTGAGGATTTATGAAAGGGAAGTAGGCAACTTCCAGTTCAAGGTTTCTGATAAGGACGTTATACATTGCATAGATTCTCTTCCAGTAGAGATTGATGGTGTGGACACGGATCCTGTAGAAGTAATAGGGCACAGAAATCTGCAGAGAGTTGCAACCAATAGAGTCCGTGGTGGTGCATTAAGAGTAATGAATGACGGTTTGATAGGTAGAAGCCGAAAGCTATTGAAGATTGTTGAAACTCTAGAATTGGAAGGATGGGACTGGCTAAAGGATCTCGAAGGTGCTATTCAAACTCCAGAAGATGATACAGTGTCTCATAGGATGACTGAAGTCATTACTGGAAGACCAGTACTTTCAATGCAAAAAAAAATCGGCGGTTTTAGACTGCGTTATGGAAGAAGCTGTAATACAGGATTCTCTACTATTGGAATTCATCCAACAATTCCCATCTTACTAAATTATGCAATAGCTGTTGGTACACAAATAAAAATCGATGCACCAGGTAAGGCTTCTACTATAGCGCTAGTAGACAGTATAGAGCCACCTATTGTAAAACTAAGTGATGGGAGTGTCATGAAGATAAAAACAGTAGACGACGCAAAAATTGTTGCTAATAAGATCATTAAGATTCTTTATCTTGGAGATATTTTGATAAGCTATGGGGACTTTCTCGAAAACAACACACAATTACTTCCATCATCGTATGTAGAAGAAATCTGGGCTCTTGATCTAGATGAAAAGCTGAGCAAAGCTAATCCTAATTCAAACTTGACAGCTTTAGAGAGTGAAAGGTTGATTGAGCTAGCACACCATCCATTGGAAAAAAGACCATCCATTACAGAAGCATTCAAGATTAGTCACCATTTTGATATTCCACTTTATCCAGGGTATGTGTTTTATTGGAGTGCTTTAACAGAGGATGAATTCCAAATTTTGATCGTCAATTTACTAGAACACAAAGAGATTATGAAAAACACCAATGAAAAACTCTTTACTAACTCCCCAAAACTGAAGCTAATTTTTGAAAAACTTGGGATTTCACATTCACTTTGTCTTGATAACAGCAAGATAAGGATAGACGATCCGGATCAACTATACATTTTAAATATTCTCACTGAAACGAGCCTGGAATATGGCCCGAACCTTGACAAATTCCTATCGACTATTTTCTCTGACTTTGATCCAAGCAATGTAAAAACACATGTATCAGATTGTGTTTCAAAGTTACTAAAGGTTAGTATCAAAGAAAAGTTCTCTTCTTCAATTGCTGTTCGTGTGGGTCGGCCAGAAAAAGCTGCTGATAGAAAAATGAAACCTCCAGTTCATGTCCTATTTCCTATAGGCGCCAACGGCGGCCCAACTAGAGATATTCTGAAAGCAATGCAAAAACCGCTTTACGTTGAAATTGCAAATAGAGTCTGCGTCAATTGTAAATTACCGTCCATTTCAGTTTGCTGTCAAGATTGTAGCTCTATTACTCCAATTAGAATAATGTGTTCCAGCTGTAGATACGAAATGAATGGTGATAAACCGCTCGAAGTATGCCCTGTTTGTGGAAATCGTTTAAAAACACACTCGCCAACAAGCTATCCTCTTAAACTTGCTGTTGAAAAAGCAAAGAAGCATCTGAACATACAACCAATTGAGCCATTAAAAGGAGTTAAGGCTTTGATGGGTAAGAATAGATGCGCAGAACCTTTGGAGAAGGGAATTCTCAGGCAGAAACACAACCTTTACACATTCAAGGACGGAACCATACGTTTTGATGCCACAAATGAACCTTTAACTCACTTCAAACCTAAATGGATCAAAACAGATACTGCAAAATTGAAGGATCTTGGATATCTAAAAGATCATAAAGGTAATGAATTCGAATCACCAGAACAACTACTAGAACTATTCATACAGGATGTAATAATTCCAATTCATGCCGCTGAACACTTGGTAAAAATTGCGCAGTTTGTAGATGAAGAGCTGACTCGATTTTATGGTCTTGAAGCATTTTACAAGATAAATTCTATAGATGATCTGATAGGACACCTAATTGTTGGTCTAGCACCGCATACTTCAGTAGGAATAATAGGTAGAGTCATCGGATTTGTCAATTCCCAAGTATGTCTTGGTTCACCAATTTGGCATTCTGCTAAGAGAAGAGATTGCGATGGCGACGCAGATTCCATAATGTTACTGATGGATATTTTTCTAAACTTCTCAAAGGAATATCTGCCTGATAGAATTGGTGGATTAATGGATGCGCCACTACTTATCCAACCCTTAGTATTTCCACATGAAGTTCAGAGACAAGCCCACAATATAGATATTGATGTAAAATATCCCCTGGAATTCTATAGGTCTTCTTGGAATATGGAAAAGGTCAATGTAATAGATAACATTGATCTTGTCAAAAAACGCCTAGGACAGGCAAATCAATTTTTTGATTATAATTTTACTCATCCCACTGATTATATCATGTTGGATGAATCGCATAGCTTGTATTCAAGTTTGGACACGATGGAAGAAAAGCTAAAGATGCAAATAACTACTGCCAAACTAATTAACGCTGTTGATGCAGATGAAGTAATGGCCATGGTGTTAACGACTCATATCCTGCCAGACATCATGGGAAATCTGAGAGCCTTTTCATCACAATCATTTAGGTGTACCAAATGTGGACAAAAATATAGAAGGATGCCATTAGTTGGTAAGTGTTTGGAATGCCATCATGAATTATTACAAACTGTAACGCGAGGTTCCGTAGAGAAATATGTACAAACCGCACTAAATATTTGCTCAGAGTTCAAGATAAACGAATATCTAACTAGTAGAATAGACACATTGCAAGCGGAACTAAACTTGTTATTTAAAGAGGAAGTAAAGAACCAACACACAATTATCGATTTCATTTAGCTCCGATTGCGTTAGGGCTATTGAAATTTCTTGTTAATTAGTAATCAGGTAAAAATCATAATTTTAACATAAAAATTCGCAGAATTTGAATATTTTTCTGATTAGAACAAGTACTAGAATAATAATCAGAAAACATACAATTAGAATATAAAAGACTTGATGGATAATTGGAAAACATGCTTCTAATAGCTGGTGAAAGAACTCATTGAGGCAAAAAACACCTCATATAGCAATCTTTGATACGTTCAAAACAAAGAAAAACAAGTTTACCGGTGAAGCTAAAAGACAAAGGGGCATTATTAGTCATCTAGCGCTGGAAAAAAATCCAGAACTAAAAACTAGAACGGCCATTGCACATGCTATTGCAAAGAGTAATGGTATTCTTTGGCAGAATATCTATTCCGGAATTTTCAAGGATCTTGACGAAGTTTTGATTCCCTCGGGTGTGGTTAGGGAAGCAGGTCGTCTACCACTTAGGCGTGGACCAAAGGCACTTCAGTTAGAAGGAGTTCCTTTCTATGAATTAACAGAAACAGGAATATTAGTTGCATCATCCATTGAAGAGCTGGGAAACATGAGAATGACAATATTAGAATCTTATTTCAATAATATGAACAGTAATATTTCTGGTAATGACGTCATGAAAAAAAGTATTTTACTCTTATTAAAAACAATACCATCATTTGTAATAAAAATTATTAGTGCATATATTTATGCTTACACTACAGGTGAAATTGATAACATTACACCCATTACAATCGATAGATTTCGTTCCGTACTAAAAGAACAAATTTTAATCGAAAAGGAGTTTATCGAATCTTACGATGTTCTTTCTCAAAACCAAAAACTACTCTTAAAAGATTTTTTCAAGATAGTAGGATAATTTCAATTGAATTGTATTTACAGGACGAAATTACATCAATAATCAGGATTTTTATAATGATGTTACTGTTCAAACAAACGCTTATAATTTACCAGATCACTTAATGATGTATTATTTATGGCCGACATGAAGATTGTATTTCTTGGAACATCCGCTGCAATTCCAACTGAAAAAAGGTGTTTGTCTTCTATAGCGGTTAAAAGAGGAGGGGAATTGTTGGTATTTGATGCAGGTGAGGGTATGCAAAAGAACTTCCTTCAAGCAAAATTAGGAATCAATAAGAAAATGAAAATTTTCATAACTCATTTGCATATTGACCATTGTTTGGGGCTATTAGGATTTTTCCAGACCATGTCTCTTTTGGGACGCACAAAAAAAATTGATATTTATGGTGAATCGAGATTGAGAGAATTTATCCACGAGAATTTTCGTATTATCAATATTGAATTGGCGTTTGAAATAGTTATTCATGTAATTGATAAGGAGGGAGTAATCGCATCGGAAGATGGCTATCAGATTAGCTGTTGCAAAGCTGACCATTCAATACATGCATTTTCCTTTTGCATCACTGAACATCCCAGACCAGGCATATTTGATGTTGAGAAAGCTTCCAAACTTTCAATTCCTAAAGGAGAATTGTATCAAAAGCTACAGTTTGGCGAAGACGTATTTGTTAATGGAAAGTTAATAAAATCAAATCAGGTAGTTGGACCAAAAAGAAAAGGCCGTAAGATAGGCATATCTGGAGATACTAGACCGACTACTGAGCTTAAAGATTTTTTTAACTCTTGTGACGTACTAGTTTTCGAATCAACTTACAATCATGATTATCAAAGCAAAGCAATAGAGACGTTTCATTCGACTTCAACTGAGGCAGCTCTACTTGCCAAGGAATCAAATTGTAGCAAGTTGATACTCACCCATTTCAGTTCAAGGTACGATGATCCAAAAATTCTCCTAGAAGAAGCAAGAACCATTCACGGCAATGTAGATTTGGCTGAAGATATGAAAACATTCTACGTCCCATATGCAGAATAACTTATTCATGAAACTATTTGACACTTTTAAATAGTCGATCAAAAAATATTTTCATATTCTTACATTGCAAAAAAATAACACGGTAATTATTTCAGATAACCGAAATTCATCTCTTGCAAAAAATATTTCATTAAATCTGGATGTTTCGTATGAAAATGCCGAACTACGTGTATTTGCAGACGGAGAAAGTAAAATCAGACTGGATAACGTAGCTAAAAGAAATTGCATAATTATTCATTCCACGTATCCACCTATCGATCAGCATCTCATGCAACTTTTCATGATTATCTACAAATGCAGACAAGATGGGGCTAGTGATATTTGTGTGGTCAATCCGTATTTGGCATACTCAAGACAAGACAAGGTATTTGTTGACGGAGAAATAGTAACCATTAATTTAATAGGACGAATTTTGGCATCATTAGGAACAACAAAGTTAGTAACCATTGACACCCATAGTCCAGGATCATTGAATTATTCTTTTGAGACGGTGGATCTAAGTGCTATTCCTTCCTTAGCTAATTATGTTAAAAAAAATATTCCATTGAACAGACCCATAGTCATTTCCCCTGATGAGGGAGGAATACAAAGAGCAAAGAAATTCGCAGCAGTTATCTATACAGATATGTTATCATTAATCAAAACACGAGACAGATTCACCGGTGACGTATCGATATCACTTAGTGATCAGCAACCGTTGGAAAATAGAGATGCTCTTATTGTAGATGATATGATAAGTACGGGTAATAGTATCATTAAAGCGACTGAGATTCTGAAAAAAAATAATATTGGAAATGTATATGTCATCTGTACCCATGCACTCCTACTTAACGATGCCAAAGAAAAATTAGTCAGGGCAGGAATTAAGGAAGTAATATCCACGAATTCAATTCCCAATGAATTTGCCAAAGTTGATTTAAGTGGCGTAATATCAAATTATTTCTCAGATCATTAATGCTTTCAATGATCAGAGTTTTCTCATTAAACTTTAATAATTATTGTTACCTGATTATTAACGGTTCTATCTAACTCATCTGTTACCGCTTTTAGGACATGTGCGGTAGACGACAAGCTAGAAAAATCCAAAATTCTTTTTCCATCCACAATATGTATTTGAGGTGCGAGATCATCCTTTGAAAAGCCATCTTCATTAACCAAAGATTCGATTTTTTCTTTCATTTCTTGCGGACTGCCGCTGTAGATACCGGCATTTTCAATCGATACTCTCACATGTCCGAACTTATCTAATACCAGTACAGGTTGCTTCTTTGATTTCAAGAACAGTTTCTTTTTATGTATTTCGCATGCAAAAATGTAATAATCTTTCATATTGAATATTCTATGCACACCTTCATTGATACCAAAAAGCTCGCAGGCCAGTACTTCGGCTTCTTCGTCGTCAATTTCTCTTGCATCATTGGCACTCACATCTAACTTCATATTACCATTGACAGTAACACGTAAAATAGACTTCTCGCTTATATATTCAGATTGAGTGGTGATCGATTCAGGAAGAGCGCCCTTAGAAATAGCAATTTTTTCGACTTCCTGAATAAAAAGAGATATGTCATCAGGGGTGGGATTATCAATTATCTTTTCCCTTTCCTCTCGAATTGATGCAGTACAAACACCGATAGAAGATATGACTTCTGAATTATCAGCTATTCTAAATTGACATCCTAATTTCTTTGCAATAAGTGGAACAAGGACCGATGCACCACCGCCACCACCTATTAATACAAATTTATCATCTTTTAGTTTGTACTCTCTGATTAAAGTTCTAATAGTTGGGATTATCTTCTTCGTGGAAATATCTAGAATTTTGTTTGCTACTTCTTCCATGCTCATACCCAATCTTTGTCCCAATATTGATAATGCAAGTTGAGCAGATTCTTTATCACCTCTTGCATAGTCATTTTCAGGGATTAGTCCCAAAGCATTAGCAGCACAAGTGTTGGTTATTGCAAATCTCTTACCCGCACCTGCTTCGATTCCAATATAATCAATTGGGTCTCCATCTCTAGGCATGAATGTTACTATTTGTCCACCCTCTAGATCCTGAGGTTCAGCGAAGCATGAATACTTCAAACCAGAAATATGTGCAGATCTAGGTCCTACATCGGTTATTTTTTTCCCTGACCATCTCACAAGAGAACCACCAGCTATTCCGACTACTTTGACATCTAATGATTTTATACATGTTGGATGCTCCATTATGGTAACGTATTTGACTTCAGGTTTACCATTTTTTATAACACAAATATTTGTTGATGTGCCTCCAACTTCTATGAAAATTCCATTAAGTATTTTTAAATGTAATAGAGCCCCTGCGACGCTTGCAGCAGGCCCTGATAAAACTGTCAAAATTGGTTTCGTTTTAAAAGTGTTCATATCAGTCAAACCACCATCTCCCTTCATTATCGTAAGTGGAGCAGAGATTTCTTGTTGACGTACGGCTTTTTCTACATATTTTGCGGTGCCAATGGCCTTTAATAATATACTAGCATTTATGGCTGCAGTTAGAGTCCTTATCTCAAGACCGTATATCCCAGTTAGTTCATGACCTGCAGTGGCTGGTAGATCTGATTTTTGCATGACATATAGTTCGTTACTAGGATCGTCAACACCATATGCTTCGCTGACAATAAGTACCGTCGCTCCCTCATCCTTCAATTCTTTTATTGTCTGTGATATCTCTTTTTCATCCAAAAATTTTGAAGTATCCAAAAATCTATAACACGTATTTAAATATTTGTTGGGCCCCATCTTGACGTTACCCAAGTTTGTTCTTTTCATGATATCATTTTTTTCCAAACTTACTCCCATCCCAATAATTCCTACCTTTGTCGTATCGCCTTCTAATAATGCATTAACAGCCTGCGTTGTGCTATGAGATATTAATTCTATACTCGATTCATTGATGCCTTCCTTCCGAATAAGCTTGATTAGCGATTCTACAATACCGGTTGATACACCCTCTTGTGAGAAATGAGAGGTTGGGACAGTAACCTTTCCAATTATCCTGCCCGTGTTCATATCTATCGCTACTGATTTGGTAAACGTACCCCCAACATCAACACCAATTCTTACCCTGCTCATCACGAAAACCGGCTGATATTTTTTCTCAACATCATTTATTATTTAAATCATGTTAGATTGTGAAACTGGGTAAAAAAGCTCTAGTTTTAACAATAGCAAGCTGTTTGTAACATAGCTAATATGATATTAGGTTCAAAATGTCGTGCTGATGTTTCAACGTAGGCATCCAATCAATATTCTCCATTCTCCTTTTTGAATCATCGTTTAATGCGTCAATTAGACGCTTGATAATTTCTTTGCTAGATGTTTTTGTCGTATCAAATTCAATAATTTTTTGCTTTCCAAATTTTTTAATGCTGTCATACAACGTTATACCGAGAATCTCGCTTGTGATATTCTGCCTTATTTTTAATATCGTATATTTTCTTTCTTTAAATGTCTTTAAAAGAAACTCCGGTGAACGTCGTAGGACCACGACTAAATCAGCCTGAGTGGGCGTCAGTAAATATGGAGCAAGGTGTCCTGAAATAATCGCATTATCATAGTTTCTAATTTCCTTTCTCAGTAGTATTGATGCTTTTCTTGTATGAACTTCATAAACACCGAGTGCCTTATCTGGGTAAACTAGCTTATTTTCTATTACGAATTCATTTAGATTGATTAATTTAAATCCTAATCTTTTTGACAACAAACTGCTAATAGTGCGTTTTCCTACTCCCGGATTGCCTGTGACAACTATTCTTGACAACTTTTATAATTACAGTAACTCTAATTTATTCTGTCGTTTTAAAATTCATTATTAATTACTATCGATGCCAGGAAAATGAAAGACTTAAAACCCGTCTGTTTAAACAAGTGTTTATTACATGAAAATAAGTATTTTGGGTTCCGGCAAGGAAGTCGGACGTTCAGGATTTCTGGTAACATCAAATAATACAAATATATTGTTAGATTATGGCGTCCTCTTAAAGAGAGAACCGTCTTTTCCAATCCACGTCAGACCAAAAGATATCAGTACTGTAGTTCTTACACACGCTCATTTGGATCATTCAGGATATATTCCATCGCTATTTTTGTCCAACTCTAATATCTCAGTCTTGGGAACAAACCCAACATTCGAACTTTCTGAATTACTTATTGAAGATATGCTCAAAATCTCTGGATTCTATTTGCCCTTTGAATATGAAGATTTGAGTAATATGATGAGTCACGTAAAAACCTTGCAGTATAAGGAAAAAAATTTGCTTAATAACATGGAAATTACCTTACACGAAACTGGCCACATCATCGGAGGTTCCTCAATAATGGTAGAAAGTGAAGGAAAGCGTATCTTTTACACTGGTGATATTAATAAAAGAGGTTCAAAATTACTTAGGCCTGCAGATCTAGATTTACCGGAAGTTGATATTTTAATTATAGAAAGTACCTATTCTCAAACAGAACAGGCTCCAAGAGAAGAGTCAGAAAAAAATTTGCTGCAATTTGCCTATGATGTGGTTGAAAGAGGAGGAACGCTTTTCATACCGGCCTTTTCAGTAGAAAGAGCACAAGAGATAGCATGTGTATTGAAGCTTAACAATTTCAAACATAAAATATCTATGGACGGGATGGCACTAAAGGCCAATGAAATAATGCTAAGAAATCCGGCATTTCTAAGGGATCCTGACGGATTCAAGAAAATAATATCGGAAATTGAATGGGTGAAAGGATGGAATAGAAGAAAACATTTGATAAAGGAACCAGGTGTAATAATCTCTCCTGCAGGAATGCTTGTAGGCGGAACGGCATTATTCTATTTACAGGAAATTGCAAAAAATCCCAACAATGGTATTGCATTAGTTTCGTATCAAGGTAAAGGTACTCCTGGTCGACTACTACTTGAAAAAGGACTTGTATCATATAATGGAAAAACCAAGAAATGTCTAGCAGATGTAAAACATTATGAATTTTCGGGACATAGTAGTAGGACAGAACTATTTGAGATAGTTGACAAAATCAAAGGTAATCCAAGAATTCTTACTGTTCATGGTGATGATATGTCATGTACAAAGTTTGCTTCTGAAATCAAAGAAAAATATGGATTTGATGCAATCGCTCCAGATAATGGGCAGATTGTGGAAGTAAATTAGGAAAAATGAGCTAGAAGCTCGATTAGAATTGATTTAATGAAAGTGATTGGCTGGAAACTATTTTATAATGTTAAAATTATCCTAGATCAAATGCGCAGTATTAGTTTTGCAAGAGATCTTATTAGTTTTAAATTAGTTCTGTCAGTTGTAATTTTCTCCGTATTATTAACTAACTCATTTGTACTTTATTCACATGGACAGCAGACGAATCAAATATCCTTCGGTGTAAATATGAAAGGATACTATACAAGTATGCCACAAACCAGAATTATAGGAAGTATTATGCCAGCAAACTATTTTGATGATAGTTTTAGATTAATTTCTGAAGCAGGGATGAATCATGTAAGGTTCGTATTTTATTGGGAATCTTACGAAAGAGATCCAACAAATTTTATGCTTGAGCTACAATCTGTTGCACAAGCCGCGGATAAATATAACATTAATGTCATTTATGATAACCACCAATTCCATACATCTTCTTGGCTTAACGCACAGAGAGGAACGGGATTCCCTTCATTTCTATTCCAAGATAATTCTGCTTATGTTGCTGGAGGTGGCGGTGGACCCAAGTATGCTCCTGCAAAAGCATGGTGGACTGATTGGTGGAATAGAGCCGTGAAAGACACCAATGGTACTGACGGCTGGACTCTGCAAGCTGATTTCTTAAAAAAAATAGTAGGAACTCTTGACAGCCATAAAAGCACCCTAGGATATGAAATTCTCAGTGAGCCTCAAGTTCACAGTGTCGATCAATGGGATAAGATTGGAAAGTTTAATACATTTATGGTAAATGAATTGAGGAAATTAACAAGTAAGGTGCTTGTTTACAGTATGAATATTCCTGTGGATCTAAAGAGTCCAATAAATTTAATACCTGAAAACTTGGCAAAGATGAAACCACAAAACAGCACCAATATAGTTTTTAAGATAAGCATATACGGTTTACCAACACAAGGCTCGTATCAAGCTGACAGATTAGAAACCTTTCTTAAGGCTGCCACCCTTGCTGGAGTACCGGTATACGTCGGTGAATGGAACAATGTACTTCGTGAACAGACTATCAATGAAGACGGGACATCAGTTTTCGAAATAAATCCATTTGAAAGTGACATAAATCAACAGGAAGCAAATCTGTTTGTCAAGACGTTTAAGGATCTGGGTATTTGGGGATTAGCATATTGGAAATGGGACTTTGTTTCTTTAGACACTCCGAACTTTAATTTGATTTCAATAGGAGAAAACGGAGATATAACTACGAACAAATATTTTAGACAACTAAAGGTTGCATTAGAAACTAACCTTGGAAATCAACAAAACCAATAAACCATTAAAAATTTAATATATTTAGGACATTTAATCATCTTGCACGGTTGATTTCTATTTGATAATAAAAAATACAGATCCCTACAAACTAAAAAAATGCATTACTTGTAAGAAAGACATCCAAATGCAAGAAAAATATTTTACATATCCTCTCTCATTGCAGAATATATGTCTACAATGTTCTCTTAAAGAAATTCCCAGAATAATTGAAGCTCTGGAGACTGATTTGAAGAAAGCTAGCGAATTAATGGGGTCTGATAATAATAGTGTTGAATAAAATATACAAATGTTGTTAGATTCAAGATTTAATCCTGAAATTAGTATTAATAGTGGACAGATGTTTTTATGGGAAAAATATGAAAATTCATGGTATGGCACTTATGGAAATTATATTCTAAAATTTACAATTACAAAAAGGGAAATAGAATTTCATTCAACTCCAAGGTTTGATAATTGGCAACATTTCATTTTTCGATTGGATGATAACATCCAGGAGATATTTGCGAATTTTTCAAAAGATTCGATTTTATTAAACCTGCTAAAAGAATATGATGGATTGCGCTTGATACGCCAAGATCCATATCAATGTATGATATCCTTTGCCTGTGCGAGTAACACAAATATCTCAATGATACGCAGAATGTTAAAAAATTTATCCATGAAGTTTGGTATTAAAAAAGAGATCGATAATAAGACATTTTTTACATTTCCTACAATGAAGAATCTATACAAAGCATCCATCAATGAATTATGTTCATGTAGTGTTGGATATAGAGCAAAAGCAATCAAGTCAATTGCAGAAAAAGTTGTTACAGGTGAATTAACAATTGATGAATTGTACCGATCTAATTATGATGATGCAAGAAAAATACTAACTGGTATTTATGGAATAGGAAATAAAATAGCAGACTGCATTTTATTATTTTCCCTTGAAAAAACAGAAGCATTTCCGATTGATGTATGGATCGGCCGTGTGATATTCAAGTATTATAAGGGGCTAATTGACAAAAGAATTGCAACTTTTATGAATGCGGATAAAAAACTGAGCGATAATCAATACTTGGTCTTGTCCAAAATAATGAGAGACTATTTTGGTAAATATGGTGGCTATGCACAACAATATCTATTTTATCATATACGAAATCTTGAAATGAAAAAATGGTAACGATAATTATTTATTTTTAAGTTATAATATAAAGCACTATTCAAATTCAATATTCCATAAAGCTGAGAAATTAGTATTGTCGACTTTTTTTGATAATTGTGAATTTTCTGAATATTCAAATCCGCATTGATCCATTATTTGTTCAAAATCATACCTAGATTGGTCCTCATATTGGAAATGAGTTAATGCATTCTTAATAATATTATCATAACCTGATTTCTTAGTGTAAACATACCATAAATTATGTGCACCACGTAAATCAAATAGATAATCGTATATTTGGTTTGACATCTTTGTATAATATTTATTCATTATCTGTTAATTTACGTCTAACCAAGAAGGTGTTCTCCACCAAGCTATCCTACGAAATCCAAACTCTTCAAACTCTGCACCCAAACTTATTCCCTGATCGAGAGTTGTTATCACAATATCTGTACTATTAGCTACGGATTTTCTAAAGTCAACTCCAGGATCCATCCATCCCACAAAAATCACATCAAATTTTTCGTTTAGATCTAATGACACATCTTTAATTTGGATATAGTCAGGTTTTACCCTGTTAAATTCATAGAAAATGCCACCGTCTTTT
>JARBAW010000002.1 GCA_029237505.1 Nitrososphaerales archaeon | reverse complement strand
CATGTTGTTGAAAAAAAATGCATAGATTTACATGATGGACTTTGCAGAAAATGTCATTCCAATTTTTCCTTTATTCAAGATCTAGAATCTAAAGGTGGTGAGGACGCATTGGTTCAATACTGGTATGCCATGATACTTACAAAGCTGTCTGGAGCGAATGAGCAAGATTCTACTTGCCTAATAGGACATTTGATGGAATTTTATCAAAAACAACTAGTCATAGTACCGTCAAAGGAGAGATATTTGAGGAAAATGTTGTACATGTTAAATTCTTTGCTGACCCCTTTTGATGTTAAGACATTAAAATAGGATTTCCTGGTAATCAATCATGCGGATCTGAGTAGTTACCTTCTTTATCATGTTTCCAAACATAATTCTCATGGTCATCATCTGATTTTGCAACCGACCATACGTCATAGTTAGCGTTTGTTCTGTCTCCTGCTGCATTAAGAGTTATTTTGCCAGAAATTCCACTATATTCTGCTGCAGTAGCATTTAGGATTTTTTTTAGAGATTCGATATCTACATCCGCATAAAAATTATTATCAAATGTCTTGTTATCAACAATCTTTTCCAAACTCAGTGCAGTTACCCAGAAAGTGTCATATGCAAGAATCGGATAAGTTAATGCACTGGCTCCATGAAGTTTTTTTTCAATTTCCTTCTCTATTAACTCTGCTTTACTGTTAGTTAGATTTACTTGAAAAAGTGGATTAGAGAAATTTATCATCTCTGCAAAATGAGCTGCATCATGATTTCTAATTATTTGCATATTCTGTGCGGATGCATCACTTCCGTACCATTTTACTTGTTGTAAAACTTGATGCTCATTTGATTGAATTAATATTGGTGTCACCTCATCAAATGATACCAGATAAATCCCTATATGACCGGGATCGATTGTATGGGTTGCATTTTCCAAAATGAGGCTCAGTTTTTTTAGATATTGGTTCCACATTATGAAGTTAATTCTATGTAAGCTTGACGAAAATTCTCCTGTGTGGGCATGATATTCAACACCATCCATGACAAGCCCCCCTTTTTGTTCAAAATTCCTTTTCATTTCCTTTACCAATTCGTTACCAAAAGTATCGCTGCGCCATATTGGAATAACTACTCGAATCCCATCATCCCACATCTTATTTGAAATAAAATCAGCTTGATTCTTATCATCAGGAACAAATCTAAATAAATTATCATTTGCAATTGAAAGTTCTGGGGAAGTACTTGAAGGGCTGACCAAAATAATACCGTGTTGATTTGCATAATCTTTTACTGCCATTACCGCGGCACTTGTAGCTGGACCAATAATGATTTTGACTCCCGCATTATCCAATTTTTCTATTGCGCGCATACTTTCAATAGGATCTGTCTTGGAATCCCCAACTAACAATCTAATCCTTAAAGAGGAATTCTTGTTCTCAAAATATTCATTAACATCTGTTTCAGCCTTCTCTACGGCAATTCTTATCGATTTACCTCCCGATGACCATGCTCCAGTTAAAGAAGATATCAATCCAACAGGCACTTCTTTGATCCCATGGCTATTTACTTCTAAAATTGAATTTGGTTCTCGAGATATGTTATCATGATTAGATATAAACAATGTAGATTCTGTGATGAAGATGATGAGTATTGCAACTAGCACACTACCAGTAATAGTAGTTTTCTTCTTTCTCTGAAAACTATTCTTAATTCTATGAAAAAAGCTAATTTGATTAGGATACGAATTATTTGCCAATCGGATATACCACAACAAACCTCCAGCAATCATAATGTAATGCGCTGATAGTAACAATGCAGATATCCAGAGTTGTTCTACAAATTCAGTTAGAACAATTATTGCAAACCAGCTGTCCCCTAAAACAATAACAAGAAAACCTATTAGCTCGCAAGTCCAGGCAATGTCATGTTTCAAATCCTTTTCTATCTCCTTTTCTTTCCTTAATCCATACAAAATTATTATCGCCATAAACGATAACACCGAGTTAAAAGCTGGATATACTATCGTCACTGCAAACATTAGCTGACCTCTTAATGTCGATACTACAGAAAAATCTAAAGTAAGACTGAAAATATACGCTAAGAAAACAGCGATAATCCCAGCTATTGCCCCCGTAAATTTCTTGGTTGGTTTCTTTCTCAGGGATTTGTATTCAATATATAGTCGAACAATCAAAATAGAATAAGCAGAAAGTAATAACACATCAGCAAGTGATGGCACTGGAGCCATTAAATGCTCTATTACCTCGTAATACGCCCAAACAAGATTAGCAGCAAACCATAGTACTAAACCTATAACAAGGAAAATATTGGCCTTTAGATTGCTCTTATCCTTCTCTTTTATGGTAACGAATATAGCGAGGCTAGCTGCAACAGAAGAATTGATGTTTAGCACAAGATTAGCGAAGAACAATTTATCTTCCTGTTCTGAAAAAATAATCAAAGAGTCTCCTATAGCTATCGCCAAAATAATTGAAATGTATAGATCTCTTGGGCGCAAGTTCTCTTGTTTTTCAATAAATGATAGATATATTAAGTATAGTCATAAGGACCAAAATTAATTCGACAATTATGCTTAGGCGCAAAATTAATTCTAGTTAATTTGCCCTCTGTGAGGTATGCTATGAGAGATCAGTCCAATCTTTCAGAAGGGATTACGGTCCATTGAATTCTACAACAGAATAGAAAGCATTTTTGCCCGAATGATCAAAATTAAGATTAGGTGTTAGTACTTTCATCACCTTTGTCTTTGCTGCATCGGCAATTTTCCAAATGAATCCTTTGGGCAATTGTATTTTTGTCTGTTGCAGATCCCCAGTAACTGGATTTACAAAACTTTCAAGTTGAACATCCAAAATCCCCGGAACAGAAAAACTACTTTTAGTACCATCTATTTTTGAACTTATTTCAACAAATTGAGAATCCAAAATATATTTGAAAGTTGTAGAAAACAATGCAAAAGGACCATCCCCTCTGGCTTTACCAGTAAAGATATTCACGATGGCGTTTCTCTGGCTTTGATCTGAATGTTTTGTAATGAATAATTGTAATGTTCCAGACCCCTCATGTATCGCTTTTGGCCAAGATACAGCATACACAACGTCAAGACCGTCGAGCTGCACACTGCCAAAATTACCCTTTTTGATATGGAAGAAGACCAGTGCTCTACAAAAACCGTATGTGGGGAACCCATCAAAATTACATGGACATCCAAAATCACAATTGCAAGTTTCTACATAGTCTGCCTTGATATTCCATTTCGATATAGACAGTTCTTCTTGTAGATTTCCAGAAGAGGACATGGATTAACTAGACCGTTGACATACATATAACAATTTAGTATTTAGAATATTTTGAATCGTTCTTTATTCTACTACATTACCATTTTTTCTGCTGCATTGAGATTCATTTCCGTCATATTGTCATATATTGTGACTACGCCAAGACTGCTTAATATTCCCAACAATATTAGAATGATTCCAACGGACCTTGCAATCCATATTCCTCTAGACCAAATCTTTTCTCCAAATATTATTGCAGCAAAAAGCGCCATCCATGTTACGCTCATCCATCCCAGAGAGACCATAATTAGAAAGTAAGGCCAACAACATCCAAGGCAATATAGACCGTGGAAAGCACCCATTTTGATTGCACCCATTACTCCATTGCTCCATCTTCTCATAAAGAAACTAAGTGGAGATTCGCAGTAGCCGATACATTTGTTCTTTAGAGACGTAAATTGGTATATCCCAGATATTATCAAAATGCCACCAAATATTATTCCCGTATTATTTGCTTCACTAGACATGATTACATAATTCATGGGTACTGACCATACCAATAGTAATCCTACTCCTGTTAGTGCCCAGACTAGAAGGTACATTCCAACAAAGAGTATCATTTTAAACCTGGAGAATTTTGATTGAAGTGTTTCTACTGACGACAGCGATTGTTCATTGGTAAGGAGTTTATTGTAAAGGAGAACCATTGGCACTATCGCTGGAAACATCATCGCTGCCATTCCGGCCGTCCAACTTGCGGTAAATAATCCAATTAGTACGGGATTATAACTAATCATGATACTCATCATGTCTGGCTGATTCACAGACATAATCCATGAAACTGCAGAAATTGATACGAGTGAAACTAAAATGAGTTTTTGCAATTTTTTCATGTATTATCAGGTTCTCAACAATAGAAATACGAGTGATGCAATTCTTATCAATTTACTTTGTAAAATGAACGATTTAAAATTTGTATATATGGTAAATTTTTGAATTTCAATTTGATTTTATCTTGTAGTAATATAAAACATCACGGGTTTATATGGCTTTAAATACCAATGAATACCAACATATATATAGTATCTTGTGCCAGATAGATTACATGTCTTCAAATAAGGACAAAAACAGAGAAATTATTAACATCACTTTGGATGAAACAAAATCGACAGTAAAAAAGACAACGGAAGAAGCGATTAAGGAAATTCCGCGGTACACGAAAGCAGTCAATGACTATCAAGAAGAATCTATTCAAGCAGCAAAGGAAATAGCAGACAATTTTCTAGAATCTCAAAAAGAGATTATCCACTCACTTCAGTCCTTATGGATTCCGTATGTTGAAAACGTACAGAACTCATATTGGTCTTACTGGACTTCGCCAAAGAGAGCCACAGAAAGTTATGCAAGAGCAGTAAGCAATATTACCGACAGTACTATTGCTTCAACCAGATTAGCAAACAATACACTATTTGCTTCCATGGATGCATGGAAAACATCGTTACAGCATGCAAGAGACAACGCAAAGGAATTTTCACGACTCAACGCAAATTTCGCAAGGACCTTTGAAAATGTAGCAAAAGATAGCTTGCGAGATTTTTCTAACAGAGAAATACAAACACAAGCACAAACACGACAGTAGATTTTTACGATAGATCAAAAGTACCGATCTATCCATTTTTGTTTTGCATCACTAGATTTCAAATCTTTGAACGATTTAATAAGCTAGATTCAGTAGAAATAAGCTTTATTCCTTACTATGAACTATAACCTCAGTTGACAAAATAATATGCATGGAGATAAGTGATGGTCTACACAGTAGAAAGACATATGTCACCAGGATGTCTCCACTACGTCACTGCAGCATAGGAAGGAGACAAGACAAATACAAAGAATCAGAAGATAGTATCAGGAAGAGCGAAGTCATATTTTCCAACAAGTCAGAATGCTACTGTATTTCAATGATAGACATAGTTGGATCTACACAAATCACATCAAAATTGTACAACTCGGGAAAGATTAAGAAATTTTATACAGTTTTTATCAACGAAATAGCCGATATTGTAAAGCTCCACGACGGAAAAATATTAAAAACAGTTGGCGATGGTGTAATATTCTTCTTTCCTAAAACCTCTACAGTAGAAAACATAGATGGTTTCAAACAGGCATTGGAATGCTTACTTAGCATGGTATCATCTCGTCATAGTATAAATGCTAAACTTCATGATGAATTGCTTCCAGACATATCCTATAGAATTAGTGCAGATTATGGCAAATTGGAAGTTGCGATGTCAGGTGAAATATCCAGTTCTTACGATCTCTTTGGACCTACCATAAACTTTTGTGCTAAAATCAATAAAAAGGCACCACCAAATGGAATAGCAGTAGGTGCAGACTTATGGAGAATCGTAACTTCATTTCCAAAGCTAGCCAAACGATACCACTTTCAGGAAATAAAGGAACTATCGTGGAAAGAAAACAAATATTCGTATCCAGTATATATGTTAAAATCAAGTTCAGAAATACACAATAGCAGAAAACCAATATTGTCATACAGAGATGACTCTACGCATGATCTTGAATCTATTCCTAAAGTCCCGACAGTATTGTTAATAGACGATGATCCGTCTATCTCCTTCCTATTTACTCAATATCTGAGATCGGCAGGGATGGTAGTAGATGCATTTACTGATCCTGAGAGGGCCCTTACTCATTTCATAGAATCAGATTACAGATATTATGATCTCGTAATTACAGATATTAGGATGACTCAACTTAATGGATTTGAGTTATATCAGCAGTTAAAAGCACTTGATCCTAGCGTCCAAATAATATTTGTTACAGCACTTGATATTGCACAAGAAATCACTACGTTATTGCCAGAAGTCAAGCTAAATCAATTCCTTATGAAACCAGTAAACCCAAATGTTCTTATTAATAGTGTCAAACAACACGCAAAGAAGTATATCGAGGGAGCATAATCATAACTATCGAACAAGGAAGATGGATACAAAAGTTGCAACCTGCTACGAGGGTTATCTTTGGAAAGAGTAACGCTATCGATACTGAACTAGAAATTTTCAAAAAAGCAAAGAAACAGATTGACACTTGCATGACTTATACTAGACCTTCGCTTGCAATCTCGATAAAGCAAATAAGAGATGCATTCTTATCTGCCAAGAGAAGAGGTGTGAAGCTTAGATATATTACTGAGATCAATCACCATAACTTTGAAGACTGTAAGGCGTTACTAGGTATTGTAGATGAGCTAAGACATTTAGATGGAGTAAAAACAAACTTTATGATAAGTGAGGAAGAATATCTAGCTCCGCTAATCCAAGATAAAAGTGAAGCAATCGCCTCAGAGCATATTTACAGCGATATGGCTCAGATAGTGGAACATGGACGTTGCATATTTGATACTCTATGGAGTAAATCAATCCCGGCTGAAGAAAGATTAAGTCAAATACAAGAAAATGCAATACCTCAAGAGACCAAGATACTGGATAATCATGATGAGATAATAAAACAGATGATTCACTTGTCTGAAGTTTCTTCAGGTTTGTTAGTTGTATCAAATCATGGAGGTATGCAACTAACTTACAACAGTTTTTTGGAACAGTGCAAAAATGTCCTTGAAAAACAGAAAAGAGGAAAAGGCGAAGGAATCCGATGGATCATGAGAATTGAAAAAGATAGTATCAAACTGGTCAAGAAGTTTCTTAAATTAGGAGTAAAAATAAGACATGTGAAAAATCTGGCTCCTATCAATTTTGCAGTAAGTACAAATGGACTTGTTGCTACAGTAGAAGAGATGAAAGGAGGAGGAATGATCCAGAATCTTCTTACAAGTAATGAAAGATCATATATAAAACATTTTACTTCCATGTTTGAGCAGTTATGGAAGGAAGGAGTAGATGCACGTTATCGAATTAAAGACATAGAAGAAAAGGTCGGCATTGCAGAAATAGAAATAATTCGAAATCCTGTTGATTCAATCGCTCGCGGTTGGGATATGGTAAAATCGGCTCGAAAAGAAATTGATGTGCTATTTTCCTCTTCAAATGCGTTGAAGCGGCAGATTACCATGGGAGCGCTATCACTTTTGAAAAATGCCTCAGAAAAGCAGAAAGTAAAGATTAGAATGTTACTTCCGTCTTCTGACAAGTCAGAAGAGTTGATAGAACAAACAAAATTCAATGTTCCTAAAATTGATATAAGAACAATAAGTGCAAATCTTGAGACAAAGATCTCTATACTTGTCGTAGATTCTAAACAGTGTCTTATTTTAGAATTAAAAGATGATAATCAAGATACATCCTATGAAGCAGTAGGATTGTCCACATATTCGATTAGTCCTACCATAATCTCCTCTTATTTGGCCGTATACGAAAGTTTTTGGAGACAGGCAGAGCTTTTTGAAAAGATGAAAGAAGTCGAATTATTGGAAAAAGACTTTGTAAATATTGCTGCTCATGAATTGCGAAATCCTATTCAACCAATAATTGGCTTTTCAGAATTGCTGTATTCGAAGATTGATAACCGTGAACATAAACGGCTACTTGACGAAGTCATATTGAATGCGAGAAGACTTGAGAGACTTGCACGATTAATGTTGGATGTAACCCGGATCGAGAACAATTCACTGGTTTTGACAAGAGAACTTGTTGATGCAAGTAAGATCTTAAATGACATAGTCGACAGTTATAACCACAAATTGGAGGAAAAGAATGCAGAAATCATCAATGAAAATACAAAATTGACGATAATTCAGAATGGGATAAAAAACATCAACGCGATGATAGACAGGATTAGGATTACACAAGTGTTCTGTAACATACTTGACAATGCAGTCAGTTTTAGTCATCACGGAAAAATTAATGTAATATTAAGAAAGGAAAAACAAAACGGGCAGAACTTTCTGATCGTAAGCGTAAAGGACATGGGTCCTGGAATAGACTCCGAAATATTACCCAAACTATTTACAAAATTTGCATCAAAATCAGATATGGGAACAGGGCTGGGACTATTCATTTCAAAAGGTATCGTCGAGGCACATGGAGGGAAAATCTGGGCAGAAAACAATCCAGATAAGGGGGCAACATTTAGCTTTAGTCTGCCAATTGATAAATAATTTCATTCAAGACTTCTCACAAAACCTGAGATTCTGAAGAATATTGAAGTTACTATTCATTTGAGCATGAGTATCAACAACAAAAGAGTTAACAATAACGGCGGTAACAAAATCATAATGAATGAATCTAAAAATCCCAAAGTAAATGAAAGGATATTTCTTTTATGTGACCAATGCTTTTGGACTGTAACCTGCCTTAATAAAAATTATCTCGAAGAAACATTGTCAAAAAACAACACATGTCCTCGTTGCAATCAAGACCAATTGTCTAGCTTTCCAGTAATGCCCAATGATTCCTTTACTTATAGCTATTCTAAAAAGAGAGGCATTGAGTTAAATTTTGGTATTAGAAGGACATGAAATTAAGTTTTGAATTTATAATGGGATTTTTTCATTCTACTTAGCCGGCAAGATCTACTTCGCTATAATTAGCTATTTTCAGAAAAGTAACAATTGGTAAAATGGTTTTGTCACATGTTGTCCAATAGATCACTGATCCAACATCAAGAGAATACTGCTTCAATACTGGCGGGCAGAAATTTGACACCACCTACTATTGACCCACCAGTTTTGACTAGAAGGATATAATAAATGATAAAAATAAGTGACAAACTATGACGGCAGTTAGACTTTCACGAACTTTAATTGGATGGTAACGTCATATGTTCCAATGAGGGGACAACATTGTTATATCATTGGTCATTAGGAATGACTGTTGAAAGATATCAAGAAATTGGTAATCCGACCCCGAAAACATATGGACCTTTCCAATTTTGATCCTGATGATACATTTGGTAAAAAAAGAGATGATCTTG
>JARBAW010000177.1 GCA_029237505.1 Nitrososphaerales archaeon | reverse complement strand
GACCGCATAATTATGATGATTAATTTTGAGTGTTCGTTACAGTAATCGATCCGTTCGGTTTCAAAGTGTTCATCATGTTTAACATCTCTCTTTCATGCGTCTTGATTCCTTGATCAGTCATATTTAGTTGCATAATGGCGCCCTTAATGTCTCCTTCATTTAAATCCATGATTGCCTCCATTAGATGCATTTTGGCATTATCCAACGATGATCCAAAAGTCATATTGCCTCCGGGCATCATCATCGTCTGATTGTTGACAGCCGACACAGATTGAATATTTTTCATCGTAAAGTCTTGACTGAAGATTACTTTTGATGTTACTGCTAAGAGAACAGTAATGCCAATGGCTAATACGAATACGCTAATGCTTGGTTTCTTTGACATTGTCAAGAGTAGTGATCATATCATATTATATAAAGAATATCTTAATGCGTAACGAAAAATAGAAGGATTGAAGAAATGTATTTGTTGATATTGGGTATTTTATTATCAACTGTGCAACGGGTATTGAATGCTAACAGAGAAAATCGAGTATTTAACCTAATTTGTACGGATGGATCTATCCGACCTTTGTCTTTACAGTACTCTCTTAAATAGTAAAAGAATCACACAATAGGGATGCACTGGACAACTTCAAATTATACCTCGGTGAGGACAGCTTACTCCAAGCTAACAAATGCAATAACCATAAGGCCAACGGCAGAAACAATTGATGTTAAAAAGGCAGTAGGACGGGTGTTATGCACTGGTATGCTTTCACCTATTGATATTCCATCTAGTAACCGTTCTCATATGGATGGATTTGTCATAAAATTTGGCAATATTAGTATGTTATCTCCTCGGACAACCATAAAATTGAAGCTAGTGCCACGGAGAAAAGGTAGTATTAGCGAAAACCAAAGCCTGCTTGCAGGAAAAGCTATTAGGGTATCAACTGGAGAAGTTTTGCCGCGTTTGGGAGATACAGTTATTCCTCTAGAATACACGCAGTTTGATTCTAAAAACAATACAATTACTATTCTAAAAGATATTGCTAAAGGATCGTTTATATCATTCAAAGGAAGCGAGGTCGCACGTAAAGATTTGTTACTAAACGCGAGACATGTTCTTAGAATACAAGATTTGGCACTAGCTTCAACACTTGGAATTCGAAAACTAAAAGTTTTTAAAAAACCAAAAATTGCGATTATTCCTACGGGCAGTGAGCTTACAAACGACATCAATGACACAATGCGGGGAAAGATACTCAATACTAATAGTACTGTCATATCTAATTTAATTGAGATATTAGGAGGCGTTCCTCTAGATCTGGGAATTACACCCGATAACATTTACACGATAAAAAATAAAATTAGATCTGCCCTGCCTAGAAGCGATATCATCTTAACTACGGGAGGGTCTTCTGTTGGGATACGTGACCTTGTCGCTGAATCAATAAATGACATTGGAAAACCAGGAATTTTGGTTCACGGAATAAAGCTAGATAGAGGACGAGTAACAGGACTTGCCGCGCTTTGCAGGAAACCAATTATTATTCTTCCAGGACCAATACAAGGAGCTGTGAACTCCTTTATTGTATTTGCTCAGCCACTCATAAGGTTTATGTTGGGTCTGCAACCTTATGCTAGGCCGTCTATTTCAGCAAAGCTTACTAAAGGTTGGAACGCACGAAAAAAATTTCAAAACTTTACCAAAATAGTATATGTAAAGATATCGCGTTCTGCATCGGGCGAGTTTTTTGCCAGTCCTATAATAGGTGAAACTACGGACATAACGGTACTAACTGGGAGCAATGGATTTATTTTTGTACCCGAACGTTCAACTATGCTAAAAAAGGGACAAGAGGTAAAAATAAACATAACTCCTGGTCTGTCTTTTTCATGGTGCAGTCCAATGGAGTTTTCTTGCCAGCCAGAAAAACGATTTTTCCCCTTTTAAGCATACATCATTTAAACAACCTAGTTGCTAGATTGATCCCCGCGACTGCTACTATGATTCCTATAATAAAAATCAATTTTTCGTGACCCAGTTTAAAGGCCCCTAACCTAGATCCCAAAAATCCTCCCAAGACGACGACGAAGGCCAATGGTAAAATTAATGCAAAATCAACTTCCTTGGTAATTGAGTGGGCACCACGGCCGCTAATAGAATTCGTGAGAATAAATAAACTCGCTGACGCCGCAGCTGTTTTCGGATTTGCTAAGCCTGTTAATATCAAGATTGGTGATAACCAGATCCCCCCGCCAATTCCGACAAGACCCGAAACAGTCCCTAAAACACCACCTAATGGTAATGTAATTAATGAAAGCCAAGATAGACTTAGGTTTAATCTTCGTATTTTCTCTTGTCTTATTTTTATTTGGTTGCCACTTAATAGTAGCATAGTTGAAGCTGAAAAGAGAGCAATTACGAAGATTAATACGAGAGTTTTTTCAGGCAGTAAAGTAGAACCGCCGATAAAAGCAAATGGAACTGATATAAGTAACGGAATAGAAATACGAAGTGATACGTGACCGGCCCTCCAATAATTGAAGAGGGCTATTGAAGCAACGACTATGTTAAGAGCCAATGCCACAGGTGGGATGGCAAATAGACTTACCCCGGTAAGGACTAAAATGGCAATATAACTGCTCCCGCCAGCAAATCCAACACTAGAATAAAAAAAACTTACAACAAAGAAAAGAGGAACGAGTATTATCAGTATTTGCTCATTAATGTCCGTGTCCCTCCATCATTTGAAAGGCATGTTCTAACCCCGGAAACAAAAATTCTAAAGACTCTGACACTGCGTTTAAACTTCCTGGAAGATTTATTATTAGACTCTTACCTCTCACTCCCACAATTCCTCTTGAAAGCATTGACAGGGGTGTTCTTCTCTGCCCGTATGCCCTACTCCCTTCAACAATTCCTGCTACTTCTCTTTCTATGACTTTTCTTGTAGATTCAGGTGTTACGTCTCTGGGACCAAGTCCTGTTCCTCCCGTTGTTAATATCAAGTTTAAATGGTGATTATCTGAATATTTTATTAACAGTTCCTCAATAGTAGAACTATCGTCAGGCACTGCCTGATATTTTATTACATCGATACTTCTATCCTTTAGGGTTTTAACGATAAATTTTCCGGATTTATCTGCCCGCTTTCCAGCTGCAACTGAATCGCTGACAACTATCACACCCGCCCTGATCTTGTTTCCGTCCTTAATTTTAAATTGAGCTATTCCACCTGATTTTTCGACAAGCCGGACAGACGAAATAAATAATGTATCGTCTACGGGCTTTAGCATATCATATATTGTCAATACACCAATACAAGCTCCACTTAGGGCCTCCATTTCTACCCCTGTTTTCCAAATACTTTCGACTTGTACATCGACTTCAATTGCCTGGGTTTTTACGGACACTTGAACCTTAATGTGATCTATAGGTATTGGATGACAGTATGGTATGATGTCTGATGTTTTTTTAGCTCCCAAAGTTGCTGCTATTTTCGCTGCCTCCACAACATCACCTTTAGGGGACTTTCCTTGTTTGATCAGCACCCCGGTATTGGCATCTATACTCAAGACTGCCTTTGCTCGTGCTTTTCTGCTGGAATCTGGTTTTGTACCAACATTGAACATACCCCTACTCTTTTTATCATTCGTTTTTTCTGTATTCAAGTAAAATCCCTTCAGCCCATTTCTGACTTTCATTAGATATTTCCTTTTTCCAAATTGGTACCCGAGTTTTCACATTATCTATGACATATTTGCATGCCTCAAAAGCTTCATTCCTATGTTCTGAAGATACTCCAATTATAATACTGGCCTCGCCGACTTTTATATTTCCAATTCGATGAAAGGCCAGTAATTTTTTTATTTTCCATTTTATTTGTACTTCATTTTCAATTTCTTTCATTTTTTGTTCTGCCATCTTACTGTAACTTTCATAATAGATCTCTGAAACATTACCAGATCTTCCTCCGTTCCGAACGCTACCTATGAAGATATATGATGCCCCTGCAGTATTGTCCTGCAGTTCAAACATTATCTCTTGCAAGCTTAATCGGTCGTTGGTTATTCTAATCAAAGATTTAGCCTCCGCTGACTGGTGGCAAAAGTGCAATTTCATCCTTCGAAGATATAATGGTATCGCCAGCAGTAACGTTCCAATTTACGGAAGTTACAAATTTGTTATTAAACGATTTTAGCTGAGGATACTTCTTTAATATTTCACTATTCAAGTAGTTTACTGTGATGCCAGCAGGTACAGTTATGATTATTTCGCTTTCACCCACTCTCTCTCTCAAAATTGCAAATAATTTAACTTTTATTTCGTCTTTATCTCGAATATCTAATTTCAATTTGATCTTATCCACCAATTGTATGCATGAGGTTAAGTTTTGGTTTAAGACCATTAATTCTTATCAAACTTGCTATCCCTTCTTGTTTCATGGACATAGACTGAATTAAACAACGTGCAAGCTCCTCATCTGATGCTCCTTTGCGCAGAAAAGTCTTGATATCATAGCCTGGGTTCTCAAATAAACATGTAAGAAATCTTCCATCGGAGGTCAATCTTATCCTATCGCACTGACTACAAAAAGGTTCTGTTACAGAGGGAATAAATCCTAAAGTTCCCTTTCCATCTGAAAAAGAATATAGTTTTGCAGGTGTCGACATCTCTTGTTCGGCGGCAGGAAGGACTTTACCAATATCGGTTTCAATCTTTTCGATCATCTCCATTTTACTAAAAACAAGATCGTCTCTCCATATCCCTGTTCCATCTAGTGGCATGAATTCTATAAATCGTACGATGATCCCTGTGTGTCTTGCAAAATTGGCGAATTCAACAACTTCATCATCATTCCAACCCCTGACGACAACGGTATTTAACTTTACATCGAGTCCAACATCTTTTGCTTTATGGATAGAACTTATGACTTTATCCAATCCATTAACGCCCGTTATCATCTTAAATCTATTCTCTTTAAATGAATCAAGACTGATATTCACGCTGTCAAGGCCACTAGATTTTAATGATTTTGCTTTCTCTAAAAATAGTAAACCGTTAGTCGTTAGGCCGATGCTCTGAATGTCGTCAATCCTTCTAATTGACATAATCAGGTCTTCTATTGAAGGTCTAACCAGTGGCTCACCTCCTGTTATTCTTATCTTTTCAACCCCTAAATTAGCAAAAATAGAAGTAAGTCTAATAATCTCCTCAAAAGAGAGTACTTCAGTGGTATCAAACCACTTTGTGTTGTCTTTAGGCATGCAATATCCGCATCTCATATTACACTTGTCTGTGACAGAGATTCTTAGCTTTTTTGCAACTCTATCATAGCTATCTATTAATTCCCTTTTCATGATTCTCATCTTTTGCTTGAATATCGTGTTATCTTGCCGATCATTTTCTTGCTGCCAGCTTTAACTGTTCGATGAAATGAAACTTCCAACCATTTGGTAAATCTTTAACCTTGACGGCACGTTCCATTGTTTGAAGATCATTTTTATTTACTGTGTATAACCTAACAATGTCTTTTATGGTAATATTATTTTCATCCTTTTTGATAAGTCTTATTTCATCACCTTGTTCTAATTCTCCTTCCTTCATTACCTTGAAGTAGACACCGGTAAGACCGCTTGCTAAAAATTTTTTAATAATGTCCATTCTTCCAAATTTTGCTCCAAGTTTATAACATGGCATTCTGGGCTGAGTTGCCACGACTTTTGCTGTTCCAACCTGGAATTGATCTCCAACATTAACTGTTTCTTCAAACATCCCTTGTGTAGTAAAATTTTCACCAAACATACCCCAAGGCAATGACATTCCAGGCAGTTCCTTTTCCCAGTAATCATAATGTTCTTTTGGATAGGCGTAGATGGCCTTGTCGACACCGCCATGTACTGTCAAGTCAGCCTGTTTGTCTCCATCTAAATTCAGCTTCCGCAATCTCACGGGCCCACTGATCGGTTCCTTAAAGATTCCAGTAGTTACAAGATCATTCTGGAAGCTCACTTGACGTGGAAGACCGACGTTTAGAGATAATAGCTTCAAAGCACATAATCTATTCAGACATCTTAAATAAACCTTAAAATGCCAAACTGCTCCTTGGATTTTATTCTCAGACATTTGAATAAGAAAACTTAATACTTTATGTGGTATTACGTATAGCAACCATATGGTTAAGGCTAATTTGCGGTGAATCAGGATTAGATTGCGATTTTGATATAGAGGGCAAAGCCGAAGAGGAAATATTGACCAAGGGGGCGGATCCTGCTATAAATGTACATGATTTAAAAGATGAAGAAATATTTTTTGAACAGACTCCATGTAATTTCTTGTGTCAAACTTTGGGTAAATTAAGCACGGAATAGATCACACACAGCAAAAAAAATTTGCACCGAATTCCTTTCAAAATTTTATCCGTAAAGAAAAAAGCTAAATACCATGTAATAGAACCCTAATACGTATAGTTCGAGTTCCACCTATTAAAATCAAAAAATACTCTAAAACCATTCAATAGAAACAATCATTTAAGTGCTGATAAAGCAAAGAATAGTTGCAAATGTTCTCCCAAAACTCAAAAGGCGGATAGAAAAGAATCAATTTGAAAACTAGACATTTTGACTAACTTTGAAGCAGCGGTGTTAATGGGAGTGAAACAAATATCGAATGAAAATGGAATATTCGTTTTACAATTTAACCTACATTTGAAACTAATATGATAAATATCGGTTGGCGAATATATGTTAGTAAATTCTTTGAGTACCATCCGGTCACTACTTGTTATTGCAGGGACAACCAGCGGTGTAGGCAAGACAACTGTTTCACTGGCCATCATGCACGCATTTAATAAAAAAGGTTTAGTGGTTCAGCCATTTAAGATTGGACCAGATTTCATCGATCCAAGCTATCACAAGATAATTACAGGAAAAGAGTCTCGAACCTTGGATGCCTGGTTTATGGGCAGAGATGGCATTGTCTCAACTGTAGAGAACGCTATCAAGGATGTTGATATCGGCGTAATTGAGGGCGTCATGGGATTATTTGATGGAATGTCTGGAAGAAATGATTTTGCCAGCACTGCCCATGTCGCAAAGATTCTGAATGCACCAATTATACTAGTAGTAGACGCAGCAAAGGCAGCACGTTCAATAGCAGCAATGATTTTTGGTTATCTGAATTTTGATAAGAAATTAAAAATAATTGGGATAATCCTTAACAATGTTTCTGGTCCCAAGCATGAAAAATATCTGATAGAAGCATGTAGGAATTCGATACACGTTCCGATATTAGGGATAGTAAAAAGAGACAAGGATCTGAAAATGGATGAACGTCATCTAGGTTTGATTCCGCCTGATGAGTTAGAACCATCACAAAGAAATAAAATAGTGCGTTTGACAAACAAGGTTTCAGAGGAAATTTACTACGACAAGATTCTTTCGTTAATTAAAACAAGAAAATCAAAGCTAGCAAAACGAATTAGTGATAAGAGTAAAGTACCAAAACTCGTTAAAATCGCAGTAGCACTTGATAATTCTTTTAATTTTTACTACACTGAGAATTTAAATATCTTGAGGAATCTTGGGGCCGAAATCTCGTTTTTTAGTCCAATAGATGATACCAATATTCCTGAAGGAATTTCTGGAATAGTTTTGGGTGGTGGATTTCCTGAAGTAATGGCAGATAAACTAAATTCAAATCAATCAATGCTTAAATCTATAAAAAAATCCGGTGAACAAGGAATTCCAATATACGGCGAGTGCGGAGGTCTAATGTATCTTACCAAATCAATTGCTGGATACAAAAATTCAAAGAAAGTGTTTCATATGGTAGGACTAGTTGACGCAACAACGAAAATGACAGGGCGACTTACACTAAACTATACAAATGCAGATATGAATTCAACTTTTGGGAACATGAAAAATATACGGGGGCATGAATTCCATTACTCTAAAATTGAAAATTTATCCTCGGACTCTAAATTCGCATATTCGTTGAAACGTGGGATCGGTATAGATGGAGGTACACATGATGGGATCCTGACTTACAATAGCATCGCTTCCTACATGCACCTGCATTTCTACGACAGCCGATTCCCAAAAATGTGGATTAGAAAGTGTATTGAATTTCAGCGAAAATAGCTCAAGTTAATAATCAAAAACCTTTCAAAGGACTTGGAAAATCTATTTGGCATTGCTGTTACCTTGTCCAATTACAAACATCTTGCCTTTACCTCCTAAGTTCTTTAATAGTCCACGGCCATCATAGACTGGAATGTTGCCAAGTAACTTGTTTCCTAATTTCTTGTATTCTTGGTGGTCAGTTGACAAAATTACTAGGTTGGAATTTCTTAGTGCTCCTCTTAGATCGGAAGTCAAGTCTACATTTTGGAAATTTGATAGACTTGAATCATCACTAACCAGAGGATCATGAATAATGATATTCTTTACTCCAAATCTTTGTAGTTCCTTTATTATCGAATAAGTGGGTGATAACCTTGTATCTGAAACATCCCCTCTAAATGCCAATCCCAAAATAGTTATTGTAGATTTAGGAAGTTCTGAGAATTTCAATAATCTGATTGCTTGCCTTACACAATAGGCAGGCATGCCATCATTGATTGATCTACTTATGTTCGTTACTTCACATAGAACATTGATTTTTTTGGCTACATCAAGTACAAATTGTGGATAGACTGGTATACATGCGCCTCCAACTCCGATTCCAGGTTTATGGATATGACAGTATGGTTGAGAATTTGCTGCGTCCCTTGCCTGCCAAAAATCAATCTCTGCGGCTTCACAAAATTTTGCCAACTCATTTGCGAGGGCGATATTGACGTCTCTATACACTCCTTCAAATAATTTTTCAGCTTCAGCTGTTTTGATACTATCTAATAGTAATACTCCTTTCTTAAAGATATGCGAATAAATCGTATACGCTATTTCGTTGCTCGTTGGACCTACTGCTGATAGTATTGCCGGATAGTTTTCTTCAATATCTGTAACTGCACGCCCTTCATAAATTCTTTCAGGATTGTATATCATAGAAAAATCGCTTGTTACCTTAAGTCTACTTTCGTTTTCAATAATGGGTATTATCAGATCTTCCGTAGTGCCTGGAGGAACGCTGGGATTAAGCGATACAACGTCACCTTTCTTCAATCCCTTTCCGATCATAGTAGCTACTTCTGAAACTGCGGAAAGATCAGCAGAGAGAGCCTGCTCATGTGATAGAACAGGAACGCAAATCATTTTAAAATAAGAGTCTTCTGACGCTTTAATGGGATCATCATATAGTTTGAATCGTCCCGAGCTAATTCCTCGTCTGAATGCCTCGTTTACGAGAGGTTCTGGTATTGTAGTCCTGCCTTTTCTTGCCTCAGCCAAGACCTTCTTTGATTTATCAACGCCAATAACATGAGCTCCTGCTCTAAGCCAGACTGCTGCCAATGGCGCTCCTACATGACCCAGACCATAAATTGCAACTTTGAGTTTGCCACTCTTTATTTTTTTTATTATCTCTGCATTTTTCTTTGGACTAGCAGATTTCAGTACCATACGGTACCTTTAGTGGTCCTTAATATGTACATATTGAATTTAATTTTGATGGTGAAACTCGTCAGGATTTTCTCTTTTTGCAAGTGAATTTCGCCGCTACCTATCTAAAGACAGAAATGAATTATGTACCTGTTATGATTCTAGTTTCTTGATAGTGTTAGCTATGCGTTCTACTACCTGAAAAAATTCAGGATCGAATTGGAGTTTGTCCTCTCTTTTCCATTTTGTATAAACTCTAACCCTATCTTTTTGGGGATCGATACTAATCTCTCCTTCATTCAACATAAGGGGTTTTAACATTTCGGTGAGCTCTTTATCTGATGCCAGTCTATCAGCGAGTCTTCCTCCTACCCATTGTATTTCAGTGACTCTCTTTCCTTCCAAGTGGCCTTTGGTTTTTGCTCTGCACTTTGCCATATATGATGATGGGCTGGTAATGTTTACTGGCTCAACTAGATAGTGAATTTGAAAATATGGCAATGCACCATATGGGAGAGGATTTGGGTCTTGTCCTGACATCGACTAATCTACGAGATTTTGGATTCAAGGATATATCAATGTAGTGCATTCATACTCGCTAGTTCCGCTAGAGCAATAATAGATCATGTGTATGTATTTCCAACTACACTAGTCCTCAAAATATCCATCTCAAAACTACAGTCTTTCAATTGTTTTTTGTTGAATTAATGCTATCAAGATCGACAATCTGTCCTCTAATCTCACCATTCTCGTGGTAAGGTGTATCGATATTAATGTAGGCGGTACCATTTTTCATTGCAAGAATCAGGTCGGTCAAAGCCTTTCCCTCCAATGACCCCTTTAAATCAGTATTCGTGATGTTCCCTCTTATTGAAGTTCCCTGCTTTATTCCATTTTTCTTACTGTCCTTTAAAAGATCTACCACTGTTTCACCATTCTTGCCACTTTCGCCCAAATGAATGTCAGCACTTGTTACATCTGATGAGCCTGACACCTTGATTTTGTACTTTATTACAGTATCATAAGAAGTGGTTCTAAATGAAGCGGTACCATTCATACTGCTCTCTGTGGGTGGGGCTACCTGGTTTCCAGACATTGACGCAGTGAATTTAGCTGCCTGCGCATTTGTTGAAATGAAAATTGTTCCTAAAAGAGTAACCAGACTAACGACCAGAAGTACAAGTTTTACATGCGCGATTCTGCTCAAAATCATTAGCTTGCAGTTTTGTTATTGTGGCATCCTCCTAAAAGCATTATGATTTATGGCTCTATCTTGATGATTCACTTGAAATGATGTCCGGTATGACACATGCTAATAAGATGATCCCATTATGCTAGTAATTCCAAATTATTTTGATTTTATTATTGTATCCAAAACCTTTGCAATATCTGAAACCTTTATTCTTTCTTGCTTCATAGAATCCCTATATCTAATGGTAACTGTATCATCATTCATTGTCTGATTATCTATAGTCAGGGCAAATGGAGCACCTACCTCTTCAAGCCTTCTATATCTTCTGCCTATGGAACCTGACTCGTCGTAAAATACTGGGTAATCTAATTTTAGCATTGCATGTATTTCCTGTGCTTTTTCTCGTAGTCCGTCTTTGGTCACGAGTGGGAAAATACCTACAAGTATGGGTGCAATCTGGGGAACAAGTTTTAACACGACCCTGTCAGATTCGAGATCTTCGTAATAAGAATGTTCTAAAATGGAGTAAATACTTCTGTCAATACCCATCGAAAGTTCGAATATGTGTGGAAGAACTTTTGTATTGTTGGATGGGTCAATTACATTCAGATTTTGCTTGCTTATTGCAGCATGCTTACTCAAATCATAATCAGATCTATAATTGCATGCGACCAATTCCAACCATCCATTGCTTGTTTCAACTTCAAAATCAAATGCCGTAGATGCATAAAACGCCTTTTCATCATCAGACAACTTCCTAAATCTAGTGCGTTCCATGCTTAGACCAGTCCTGCTGTAAAACATGGCCAGTAGCGACATATAGTACGCAACTAGTTTGTTTGGTAATAATCCCTGTTCCACTGCCTCCTGTGCACTTATATCGCGAGCAGAGTTATCAATGAATAATGTAAGACGTGTGTCTTTGACCTGTTCAAATTTGGGTAAATCATTTAATCTATTGGGGTTACAAAACACCTCGATTTCTGCCTGGTAGAACTCTCTTAGCCTCAATAAGCTCTGTCTTGGGGCAATCTCGTTCCTAAAACTCTTGCCGACTTGTGCTACTGCAAGCGGCAGCCTTCCTCTCATAGTTTTAAAAATTCTAGAGAAATCTACAAAAATAGTTTGACAAGTTTCTGGCCTGAGATATGCCTCTTCTTTTGAAGGACCGATTTCTACTTTAAACATCATGTTGAATCTACTTGATTCGTGAAATGTTCCCTTACAGCTGGCACATTTCAAATTATATTGATTTACCAACTTGTCTATTTCATTTCCAGATAGCAATTCTGGGACGTCCTTACCAGTTTTTTCAGTGATATACCTATCTGCCCGGAACGTGGATCCGCAATTTTTGCATTTTAGAATCGGGTCTGTAAAATTATCAAGATGACCGGATGCAACAAATACGCTCCTACTCATAATCTGTGAACCATCAATTTCTATCATATCATCACGTCTTAACAGTTCTCTTCTCCAAAGTTCGATGAAATTGTTTTTTATCTTGGTGCCTGTTGGTCCATATTCCCAAAACCCTGCAAGGGCATCTGAATAGATTTCACAACTTGGAAAATAAAAACCTCTTTCAAGTGCGAGTTTCATCACTGTTTCATAAGTCTTCATTTTTTCTCTTTTCTCTTATTTTGTGATTCTACAAGCATTTATTATTATTTCCAAAACTAGGCGTGGGAGCCAAATTATGGTTACTTGGGCCGCTTTCTGTATTTGCGTATTAATGCAAGGTTTTTGACATCTTCTTCAACTGACACGAATTCAGGCTCCATCACCATTGGAACATTTCCCATTTTTTTGTCGTTAATTATTGTGCTTAATCCTTTTACTCCTATTTTTCCTTGACCGAACAGCTCATGTCTGTCCAGATGGGAGCCGACTTCGAATTTAGAATCGTTCAAGTGAATGAATTTGAGGGATTCTAGACCAACGGTTTTGTCAAATTCACCAATAAATCCCTTACACGCCTCTTCTGTACTTAGGTCATATCCTGATGCAAATGCATGGCAGGTGTCTAGACATACGCCATACGTTTTGCTCGAAAGTTTATCAAGAATTTCTCCTAGTTCTTCCAGTTTGCTTCCTATACTACCTTTTTGCCCTGCACTATTTTCTAATAGAATGGTAACGTCCAAATTCTTTTTGAAAGATGACTTATAATTGTCAACTGCTTGGCCGCAACTTTTCAAAAGCTGTTCGACCCCATGTTCTCTGCCCATATCCTTGTGACTTCCTAAATGTATTACAAGATACTCAATCCCTATTTGGGAACACCTTTTCAATTCATCCGCAAACGAGTTCAGTGATTTTTCAAATAATTCACCATCTGGACCAGAAAGGTTAGGCAGATAAGGCATATGGACTGCAACCGAATTTTTCTCTATTCCACTTTTTTTGAGATTGGTCTTGAATAATTCTACGTCATCTTCTACGAGATCCTTG
>JARBAW010000176.1 GCA_029237505.1 Nitrososphaerales archaeon | reverse complement strand
TGCTGGTTCAGTTTTTATCAAGATGTATATTTTTATTCACAATTAACGAAAAATACTTTCGTTCGTCGCTAAAATTGATTAACATAAAATGACCGATGAATATCAAAACAGTAGGAACTCTTTTTTGAAGGTGATCCATCCTACTAGACTCTTGTCTTTGTTTGTTTTAGTAAGCATCCTGTTCTTATCGTTGTATTATGGAATAGCAAACGCAGAAACAGTAATGTGTAGGAATGATGATTCTGATAAATCTTGCAAGGGATCGGACAAGACTGATGTTTTAGTCGGAAATAAAAATTCTAACAGAATGAATGGTCTAGAGGGCACTGACTACATGTTAGGACTTTTTGGTGATGATTATATTATTGGGTATAATGGCAGTGATACACTCGTTGGCGGTGCAGGTAACGATGTTTTGCACGGTGGGGGAGATAAGGATGCCTTGATGGGCAGTACCGGAAATGATAATATTACGGGTGGCTATGGCGCAGACGAAGTGATAGGTGGAGAAGGCAACGATACCATACGGGGAGGTAATGGTCCTGACACCATAATAGCAGGACAAGGTGAGGATTTTATCGTGGGCGGCCCTGGATTGGATGAAATAAGTGCGGGAGCTGATGATGATAAAGTTTATACTGCAAATAGGAACAGTACCGAATCAGATAATTCTATGGACATTGTTTACTGTGGAGAAGGAAATGATGAAGTATGGTTAAATACCAGTATGGATAAGGACGAAGCAAGCAAAGATTGCGAAGTATTACACGAAGGGTGATTCCAAATGTCCAAGTTGGTAAGAACGTGTAATGGTTGACTGGATTTAAAATTACTTTTTTCGAGAGAATCTAAATTATTGAGTTAGTAATTTTCTAAAAAGGTTTAAAATCTACAGTGCCGCGTATATCGAGAATATCGATTTGTTGTGCTATATCTAATGCCTTCTCGTTCTCAATTTCATCATAACATCTTCGATAAAACGGACAGTTTGGACATTTGCTTGATTTCAGTGGTTCTGTCAATCGTGGAAGGATTGTCACGTCGTGATTTTCAAGTGCGTTAGCAAGTATATTCTTTCTTAGTACCATTTCATTTCTCAATATCTCTCTACTTATATCTTCCTTGGCAAGGAATACTGACCAACTCTCTATTCCTGGCGATTTGGCGTCATTAGGTCTGAAGTAATATTCTCCAGTTTCATCCTTCTTTATCAATTTCAATTCTCTGATATTGTACCTGATAGAAATAATTCCTCTTTCAATGCCTGTCATAACTAAGTAATAAAGGAGTTGCCTTAAATAGGAACGAAATGTGTAATCGTTTATGTCAAGTCTCTTACCGGTAACTGTATCTTTCAGCTCAATTATTACTGTTTTTTCATCTGTATCATCCATTATGTCGGGATGGGCAACTATTCCATCCATTTGTAGCTCGGCCTGCGCCACACCAATTTTTGCGAGCTTGGTAATAGCAAACTCACTTGCTTCACCCCTAACGAAGTGATGAATGGATTCATCAGTGATAGGAGCTTCATCAGGATAAACTCGGGAATAGTATTGTTTTCTAATGCAGGAGCTCGGTAGTATGTCTGAAACATGAATCGGTGCAACTCCTGTTCTATCTTTTTTCCTTTCGTCATATCTTACTCTTAAATTATTTCTTAGTAAATCTGTGAATTCTGAATCAGGCCGAATGACAATTGGCATAGCTTAATAGAGAATATTGACACGACACATCTTAATAGTTATTTTATTTAGCAGAAAAATATGCTGAAAAATATTTTATATACCCCATATTTAGATTAGGATTTACGGAACATAAAGTTAAGGTATTGGGTATTGGAAGCAGTATGAGAAAAAATTCTGTTAGCACTAGGGCTCTAAGGAGTGTACTTGAAATTATTTCTGCAAAGTATGAATCTGAAGTTAAATTGCTGAGCCTCTTGGAAACAGAATTGCCGATTTATAGACCAAATCCTGGATTTGAAAATGAGAATGTGAAAAAGGTAACATCTGACGTAAATTGGGCCAATGTATTTCTTTTGGCCTCTCCCGATTATCATGGGTCAATGTCTGGAACAATGAAAAATTTTCTTGATTTTTTCTGGAAGGAATTTTCTGGCAAAACTTTTGGATATATTGTCTCATCTCATGAAAAAGGTCTGACTGTCATGGATCAAATGAGAACTGCAGTAAGGCAGTGCTATGCTTGGAGTTTGCCTTATGGAATTTCTATAAACGAGCGGGAAGATTTCGATCAAAGTGGTCAAATTGTTAACAAGCGGTTACAAACTAGAATGGAGATGCTTGCCAGAGACCTGGTTGTTTACGGCGAGTTAATTTATTCTCAATTTATGAAGGATATGGATACATCGGAATCCAACACATTTGCTCATTATTATCTGTAGAGGAGCGAATCAATTCAATTTCTTCACAAGTGTCTTGATAAAATAAAAAGACTAGACTATTCGGTTAACTTTGTTTGGGAACTTCTATTATAAACGCAAACAAAGCAGGCATGGGAGAGAAAAATGCCGGGTCTTGATACATCTTACTTTTTACAAAGCAAAGGCGCTTTTTCCAATTTCTTGGACATTCCATTCTGGATTTGGGATGCCTCTATACACAGAAATCAATTCGCCACGGAAGACGGCTATTGCTGCTTTAATCATGTGCTGTCATTACCTAGCAAGGATGGCATTTCATATCCCATGTTTAGGTTTCAAAAGATAATCTTTGATACCCTAGAACAAAATCAGAATGTCTGGATAAAGAAAGCACGGGGACTTGGCCTTACAACTTTCATTCTTAGGTATCTCACTTGGAAAATCCTTTTTTCTTCAGAGATGGATTATAAGTCCATTTACATTATTTCCGGAAACGAAAAAAAATCTAACGATAACACGGTTGTAATTTTGAAGAAATTGTTTGAAAAAAGATACCCTATGTTAAAGCTAAATTCAAAATTCACTGATTTTTGGTTAAAAAGAACGAGGATAAAGACTTTGAGTCCAAATGATATTATGGAATTTGCGGCCTTTGATACAGCATATTTATTCGTAGACGATGCGGATTTTCTCGCTGATTCAGAACAGATTAAATTAGAAAAAGCAATTTCATCATGTTTGGTCAAAAGTAATTGCAGAACAATTATGGTGTCGACACCCAATCAACGTGGAGGTTTCTTTGAAAAAATAGAAAATGATACAAATTCACAGTATGCAAAACTTCATCTTGATTATAGATATGGAATGGGTACACTCTATGATAACAAATTTATCCAAACAAAGAAACTGGAGCCTGAGTTTGATAGGGAATACAATATTATGTATGAATAATATCCTACATTAGTATCATACACATCATTAATTGATTGTATATATTGATCTTCGCTCCAGCATATCAGTTGCAGAACGGAAATATCATGACAAAAATATTTCAATATTGAAATAATCAATTGATTCAAGTATAATCAAATAATGCTCCTTTTAAAGGAACAATAGTTTTCAGAACATATCATTCAAAAATAAATGCGATAATCACACATCACATTTTGCTTGTGGTATTAATTTAAATACAATTTTTTGGTAAATAGATTCTATTGCTAATTTCAGGGAATAAATCTGATAAAGGCCTAGTGCGAGAGAATAATGAGGATGCTCTTTATGTCGATGACAAAGCTGGAGTATACATTTTGGCCGATGGGATGGGCGGACATGAAGGAGGTGAAATAGCAAGTAACATTGCAGTCAACACTATTGCAAAAATACTATCCAGCTCAGCAATGATGCCTCAAAATAATAACCTCGAAGATATAATTCGCTCAGCTCTGTACGGGGCAAATAATGCGATCATATCATACAGAAAAAAACATGTTGAAGTAATAGATATGGCATCAACAATAGTAATTTCAAAGTTTCATGATGACATTGCCACGTTCACACATTTAGGCGACAGTAGGGCATATTTGTTCAGAAAAAATGGCGATCTGGTTCAACTAACCGACGATGATTCGTTGGTAATGGAAATGGTAAAGCAAGGATTGATTAACAAAGATGATTCACGAAGGCACAGTCTACGTAATATTGTTACACGTTATATTGGAACTACTAATCTGGCAATTCCTGAAATTCATCAATGTGAGGTAGGAACAAGCGATTGCATCATGCTTTGTTCAGATGGCCTTACGAATATGCTAAATGAGGATGAAATAAGTTCAATATTAGGCAGAAATGATTCAATAGGACCACAAGACATTTGTAATTTACTTGTTGATAGTGCAAATAAAAATGGTGGCGAAGATAATATCACCGTTATTGTAATTCAGAACAAATAGACTTCACATGAATAAAAATTTTCAGTGCTTGATAGCACTACCAGTTTGGGATTTTGAATCTTTTATTATCTACTGGGGATTCACATGATTATGAACGATTCAGTGTCATTCTTCAGGAGAAGATAACAGAGTAAATATGTTTCCATCAAGGTCTTTTACAAGAGACATTGTGCCACCCCATTCCTGTTTTTCTGGCTTTGTAATGTTAACGCCCTTTGATTCAAGCTCATCATAAGTTGATTGAATATCTGTTGAATAGAACCAAACTCCAGTGTTTCTTCCAATGCTTTTCTTGGCGATCTCTAATTCTTCGGCAGACATCAGTTGAGGATTAGGTTCCATAATGCTTAGCGTCGATTCTGAATCTTTAGGTGCAACCTCAATCCATTTTCCCCCAAAAAAGGGAACATTCATTCTAATATCAAATCCAATTTTTTCTGTATAAAATTTCACTGCCTGCGCTTGGTCTGACACCATTATCACAACACCGCCTATTGTATTAATCATTTGTAAGCATTATTGTGTACAAGAATTATTATAAAGTTGCCGCCTAATGTTTGAAAACTATCAACTTATTCCTGGCCATTATGTTCACTATTAGAATTGAAGATCATTGGTCAATACGAATCGGTTTCTAAAAAATTATTAATTACCTCTTGAGAGAGTATGATACTGATCTAATTGACATTGGCAAAAATTTTGAGAGCTGAACAAAGCGATGATGTTTCCAAAGATGATGAAGAGATTGAAGACGAGTTTGAAGAAGATTTAGAAGACGATTTTGAAGAAGATGTGGAAGATGAGCTTGAAGAAGTACAAAAAGTACAAACCGGATAACAAAACCATTTTGATTCGAAATCGATCATGGCTAATTTACTTTGCTTCATGTTTGGTCCTCCACTATATACTGATTGCATTTTCTGGTCCATCGGAGTAAAGTGAAAATAACTATGGAGCTTCCAGATCCCAAAACACAAGCATTAATAGTAAAACTCATACTAAATAAGAGAACGGAAAAATCGCTTCAATTACTTTCAAATTTTTATAAAATTCAAGCCCCAGAAATTGTTGTTGGTACTATTAAGGGTAAAAGAAAAACGGTATACGCTGTATACGTACATAGTCAAAGGCGCATCTATGCAACAAACTCTGAAATATTTTACAATCCCTTTGTCATTCTTCATGAATTTTATCACCATTTGAGATATAGAGGAATGGAGCATAGAGGTTCGGAAAAAAGCGCAGATAAATTTGCACTATATTTCATTAATTCATATCGATCGCAATATGATAAAGTCTCTCAGTCAAGGATAAATACCATAAGAAAAAATCAAAATTAGTATAGCATAATAAATCAGAACTGCAGAAAAGTCAGATCAGTCAAGTGTTCTAGATGTTTCTTTGAAACAGAATCGTTTATTTTCTTTAATTCGTTTTTAGCCTTGGATGAATAAGAAATGTACAGTTGCTCCATCTTATCTATGAATTCAACTGATTGTTCATTGTTCCTGACCAGTATATTGAAAAGTCTATCTTCATTATTCCAATCCATGATATCATCATGTATCTGGTATGCTATCCCAATCAAATGTCCGAAACTTCCCATTGCACAAATTTCTTCCTCATTTCCTCCGCCTAAAATTGAACCAATTTTTGATGCCGCCTCAAACAGCGATGCAGTCTTGTGTTCGATAACCTTTATGTAATCATCATCTTTTAGAGATGGGTCTTTGGTCAGTTTTATTTCCATCATCTCACCCTCACTCATTTTTGTTGCTGCCATTGATAATTCTGCTGATACTCTTGCGTTGTTAATTTTGGTACAGATGTTCAAAATTATGCCTAGAACAAAATCAGCTGTAAGAATACTACTGTTGTATCCATACTTAACATGGAAAGATGGCTTTCCTCTTCGATAATCTTCCTTATCTATAATGTCGTCATGTATTACCGATTCAGTGTGAAGTAATTCAATTGCACAGGATGCTAGAAACATGTCTTCAGTTATGTCTGAATTTATTCTCTTATTCGATAATATCGTCTCTGCCGACAAAACTAGTATTAATGGTCTAATCCGTTTCCCACCATCTGACGCATATCGTAACGGAGTGTAAAACTCAGACCAAGAATAAAGATCTAATTCTCTCGCAAGATACTCGTCAATTCTTGACAAATAAGAACTAAATTGCTCTAAAAGTGGATTTGCTTCAATATTTCTTCTATTCAAGAATGGAATCTAGCCTAGACTAGTGTTCATTCATTGATATTTAATCCTTTTACAAAATTTCCTTTCGGTCAAGCCATTCTTTTAATAATATTATTTCACATTGATTTCGTAATTATTCTATATCCAGTTCATTCAATGATAAATCAAGAATGCTCCGGCCGGGATTTGAACCCGGGATCTGCGACTCGAAAGGCCACAATGCTTGACCGGACTGTGCAACCGTTCTTTTATGGTACGATTACTACACCACCGGAGCCACTAGGATGATGAATAAATCACAATATAATACTTTACGGCCATTTGAATTGGTATTTTTTTGTCAGGAGCTTCAACTGTTCCATACATAACGCTGGATCGATCTTATTCTGAATAGCATTAATTGAAAAAAATTTTATCACACAAGCTTTTATTATAGGTTAGTTATGATTGTAATTGATGAACAAACTGATTTACAGGATAGATCAAGAAGTAGATAAAAGAAGTCTATTAAAACATCCATTTTATAAGATGTGGTCAAATGGCGAATTGAGTATTGATCATTTACAAGGATATTCTCTTGAATATTTTCAATTAGTTAAAGTGGTTCCAGAATTGGTTAACAATATCCGGTTGAAACTGGGTGAATCCAAAATAAGAAGCGTTGTTGAAGAGACTCAAAAAGAAGAAGAAAGCCATGTCGAACCATGGATAAGATTTGCCAGTTCTTTAGGAGTTAAAAAGAAAGATCTATTGAATCATGTCTATGATGAAAATACAAAAGAAGCTGTATCTTCACTTGTAAGCTTGACTGAGAATTCATTGGATGAGGCTGTATGTGCGATGTATGCATACGAGATGGACTTGCCAAATATAAGTAGATCAAAGCTTGAAGGTTTGGACAAGTTTTACAATTTATCAACATCGGACTCAAGAAATTACTTTGAAATTCATCAAGAAGCAGATATCAGGCATGCTGCGATGTGGCGTAATATGATTACAAAAATTCCAGATCATAAAAATGAGTCATGCATTGACTCGGCCGTAAAATCATTAAACGCACAGAATTTGCTATTGGATGCGGTCTATGAAAAATACGTAAAACCGTTCAACTAGCCAATTATTTCCACATACTGCCGAGAATCCCTGTTTAATTTCTAAGAACGTGTTGTATTCAAAACCTTTATACATATTTTAATATCGAAAAAGTTTGTCGGGCCCATAGCTCAGCCTGGTTAGAGCGACCGGCTCATAACCGGTCGGCCGGGGGTTCAAATCCCCTTGGGCCCACACTATAGAGTCTGGGCCTCTTATCTTGATAACGGTAATCCAGATAAAAAAGCAGTTTGTTCCAGGACTTTCGATCTTCTAGACAGTACCAGACTAGCCTTAAAACTGTTTGAAAAGAGTGATAATAGATGAGTTATTGGGATTTAATGAAACTTAGAGAAGGAGAAAACAAACCAAGATTTAATATAATTGGATTCTCTAACGCGGAACCTATAAAGCACAAACATTGTATATTCTGTGTAGGTAGAAGATTAAACCCTGATCCTCATGATGATACTAAACTGCTCTGTTTCGGATGTGGCTATTCCGTCCAATAGATGAGGCCCCTAATGAAGAGTGTATTTCTATAAAGCATGGCCAACAACAAACTAAAATCATTAGACCAAAACAAAAGAACAAATATCGTGATCCTCAGGGGAATTTGATAAACGATCCTGATTTAATTCAAGAGGTGCAGAGAGGCGAGGCGCTAATGTAATGTACTATAGAGGAGAGAAGCCACAATGAAAACAATAGATTGAAATAACAAAAGATAAACAGTTAGAAAAGAAAGGCTTTTGTGATTCCTTTCATAAAATCGCAACCAAATTAATAAAATATCCGGCAGGGGATAAAGAACAAAAAATAATCAGGATAGAAAGATACTATCTTAAACACTTTGAAGCGATAATAAATAATGTGGATAAAACCTTACGATCCTTGGATTCTACCTACCAAAATATAACCTGACATTTGGTCTGTATAGGTACCATAGAATAACTCCAGATATGCCAAAACTCACAATAATTCCACCAATACTTGAAGCATCCATTTGAAATTCATAAAATAACACAATATAAAAAATAGTGATAATTATGTAAACTATCGTGTATATAACAGCACCAATCCAAGCCCATCCCTTGCCCTCTAAAAGAAACCAATTGACTATAATAACTGCAATTCCATAGGGTATTAGAATAATACCAAAAGTGATTAAGGATCCAAATATTTTCTTAACTTTATTATATACAGTTTCCTTATCAGTACTGTTACCATCTGGAAGATCCAATTCTGAAGTATCGAAAATATCAGTCTCGCTAAACTGACTACCAATCGAACCTATTACTGCCATGCCAATTCCAAAAATTATACTGATACAGCCACCAACTATTCCTAATATTCCTAATATCCTGACACCGGTAGGTCGATTTCGTATTGCATGCAATTTCATTGATGTATAATTTTAGTGGAATAAGTGTGTTTTTGGAGTTGGGTTCACCTGGCTAGAAAAACTATTCACCTTCCCATCAGACTGTTGAAAGAAGGAACTTCATAATGAAACGTGAAATAAAAATTTACTTTCTATATTCACCATAATAAGAAAACAGCAATTTTTGTTATTGCTGTTATCCTCGTTATTAGCGATTACAATATTAATTCAAGTTGTATTCAGTAGGTACAGAAAGATGATGTGTACTTTTTAGTTGTCGCCGCCTATTTCACGCTTTGCCTTTTTCGTGTTAAGGTCGACAATGCTTAGATCCAATATGCACTTTTGCATGTCTTATCATTTGTTATTACCACCTTAAAGGATTTTTTTCTGTTGATTTCTTTATCGATTCATTCATTCGTCCTCATACTAGACGGTTAAGTGCCCAAGCATCGATCTGAATTCTACTATTTTCTAAAAACTCCCCTATTACGGTATCGTTCACGGAATCAACAGGATCATTCCAATCTAACCTTTATTTGTTTATCATTTGTGAGATTTTCAACAGAATTTATTTTTGCGTTACTCAATCCGTAAAATGGATTGTTCTCAACAATAACCGCAAGTACATTTCCAGATTGATTCTCTGACATTAGGACTAAAATAATTAACAATATAATCATATGTTGTACATGTCTTTTTGACGAAAAATGCGTTAATGCATTAAAGCACTCTATCTTATCTTTACTTATAGTGTATGTCTCTAGTTTTGTACCATTATTATAAACTTAAAACAAAACAATTGGTATATCTAAAGAAGGAATCGAAAATAAAATAAAAAAGAGTAAAGATTACGCAAATAAGAATGTGGTATTTATTCATCCTTCGGCTCCTGATTCATGAGTTTCGTCCTGCGTTGAAGACTCGTTGTCTTCATGTCCTTCACCTTCTGCATGTCCACTTTCTTCCCCGTGGTCTTCTTCAGACAAATTCAGCTTAAATATGTCATTAAGCACAGGTGCAATTTTATCATCTACTGTCTGATCAATTTCATCAAACGATGCCTTACCATCTATCTTTTCTTTAAGTGTGGTCAGTGATTCTCCTAATTCTGTTGAATTGTCGGTCTTTATTTCATCAAACAAAGCTATGGCACGCGATACAGCTGCTTGAGCACTTTGATAATCAGCTTCATCCACTATCTTGGCAGATTCATTACCCAGATTATCAACTGAATGTGATGCATTCTCATCCTCGCTGTGGCTATCTTCAGTTTTACTTTCTTCAGCCATACCAAGAGCACTTCCGTAATGCTCCAAGCTTTCACCTACTAAATCATTGACAACCAACGCTTTTTCGGTCACGTTATTAATTTGCTGTTGATCAATCCTGGCA
>JARBAW010000175.1 GCA_029237505.1 Nitrososphaerales archaeon | reverse complement strand
ACATGCAGTGACTTTACTAAACACAAGTAATAATAATTTAACCTTGAATAATAATACCTCAACTCTGAATAATATCAGTCGGAATTCTACAACACTAAATGCAAATGATTCCATATCCGAAGATGATGAATCTGGAAGCATTTCAAGTTTACCCAAGTGCTTTGGCTCAGCATTGTGTCCTGACTAATACAGAATAACAATAATTCTACGACAAATGATAATTGAAATAATGAGAATTTCCTTAAGTTACTAATCTATTTTCACGGTTAAGTTTCCAATGAATAGCAACTCATGAATATGTCTGTACTATGATTGTCGTTACTAATTAATTCAATGGAGTAATGGGCAAACTAAATGAAAAACTTGCGCCGACGCCATTTGAGTTGTTTTCAGCCCAAATTCTTCCTCCATGAGCCTCTATAATGCCTTTGGAAATAAATAGTCCTAGACCCGTACCATTGTAAGATGAAGTAACAAACTTCGAGAATAAATGGGGCATTAATTCCTGATTGATTCCAATTCCAGTATCTTGTATTGTAACCTTTACTACTTTGTTATTTTCATCATCATCGTCAAGATTGATATTTATCATTACTGATCCATGCTTAGTAAACTTTAGGGCGTTATTTAGCAAATTCGACAATACTTGAAAAATTCTATCCTTGTCTATAGATACAATAATAGAATCGGTAGGTTCAAAAAAGATCTTAACCATCTTATTTCTTTCTAATTTACTTCCGTTTTCAAAATCATTTACTACAGATTGTATTACCTCGTTGAGTTCCATGGGAATTCTAGAAAGCTTTAGTGAACTACTCTCAATTCTCGAAACATCCAATATATCGCCAGAGAGTCGCTGGAGTCTTCTGGCATTCCTCATTATAACTTCCAAAAGTTGCGATTGATGTGGGTCGGAGGTCTTATCAAGTAAAACATCGGTTAGTCCAAGAATAGGTTGAATTGGTGTTCTCAATTCATGCGCAGCCATATTTATGAACTCCTTTTGTAATTTGTCATTCTGTCTTAGCTGAACATTAGCTTTTTGCAATGAAAGATTAGAGTTCTTAAGTTCCTGGGACATGATTGCTAGCTTAACATTTGATCTATTAAGTTCGTGTGTTCTTTTGATAACTTCTTTTTCCATACTGTTACTCCACTTGAGTAGGAAAATTGTCAGTATTGCGACAGATGCAAAAACTGCTGTTAACAATGAATAACTCTTGAGTCTTTCTGTGAAGAGAGTGTCTGCAGTCTTTGCAAAAATTTCCCTTATTGGCGTTACCACCTGTACAAAATAGGTAGGAGTATCCTGAATTAGTACGGGTTGTCCTGTATTGATTCTTTCAGTTTTACCATATTCATATACACCATAGTTTGGTTTACCAGATAGAAGAGTTCTTGTAAGATTGTTTAGAATTTCATTCTGCATAGTAAAACTCTGAACTGTATTGCTAAAAAAATTTTTTCCCACTAGGCTTTTATCAGCACCTACAGCGAGTATCGTTCCATTTTTATCATAAACAACTAAAAGTTGCGAATTAATATCATGAACATTCCCATATCGGGAAAAAAACTTTTCTGTAGGTATAGATGCTCCAGCTAGACCAAGGTACTGATTGTTCTCTCTATTTATCATTGGAACCGCGATAAAGATTGAGTATATCCCTTGTCCTTCAAGACCTTTGGAAAACACAGGTTTTAGATTATTCTTCGCTTCATCCACCCACTCTCTTTGAGAAAAATCTGAACCCACATGTATGTTCGTTCCTTGATGTGATAGATCGGTGGTTATAACGTCATTTTTGTCGAGGATAAATATTCTATCTATGATATCATCAATTGAATTGTATTTTTCATTGAGTATGTTGCTGGTTATTTCTGGATCCAAATTTTTATCTTGCATGTACACAGAATTTGCAAGGCCGTCAAGTACTGCAGTAACTAGTGTGAGATCCGAACCTATATGTTGTGAGAGACTCTTTGTTGCATTTTGCTGTCTATTAATTTGTTCAGATATAAGATTATTTTTAACGTTCTCTTCTGTCACAATTTGGATAGAGTAAAACACAGTAAATGAGAATACGACTATAGATATTACAGATAGAATTCCAATCTTGTAGATTTTAGGTAATTTTAGGGACATGTAGTTACCGACCTAAATATAATATACTATGTTACTAATTTCCTTTGCTCCCATATTGTTATTATCATAATTTCCCTATAACGGCACAAACTGGCATTGATTAAAATCTCAGGCGAAGCACCGGCTATTTTCTAAAAATTTCATCATAGGATTTGCTTTTTGACTATCTCGATAAACTTCTCCTTCTCAATTGGCTTTTGAATGACTTGTTGGGGATCAACTTCAGGAAGTAATGTCAAGAGTTCTTCGGCGATATTGAGACAAGTTGCAAATAATATTTTGGCGTCAGCTTTTATCGATTTAAGTTTATGGTAAAGTTGGAAACCATTAATCTCTGGCATTCTAATGTCGCTTATGATTAGGTCGTATGAGTACGGATCCGTATTCGCATAATGGAGAAGCGCTTGTCGTGGATTAGAAAATGAATTCACTTGAAAGCCACCCATTTTTAGAAATTTTTCTAGTACAATCAAATCATCTTTTTCATCATCTACGAGTAAAATTTTCGGTGCTCGATACGACTTTATGCCGTTGAATACATATTTTCTTATTTCGTCCAGAGATTT
>JARBAW010000174.1 GCA_029237505.1 Nitrososphaerales archaeon | reverse complement strand
TGGAGCCGGAGGTGGCGGCGGTGGAGCCGGAGGTGGCGGCGGTGGAGCTGGCGGTGCTGGCGGTGCTGGCGGTGCTGGCGGTGCTGGCGGTGCTGGCGGAGCTACAGGTAGCCCTGTCACATCAGTTGAAAGACAAATATATCAAAGACCGTACGCAGAGCTGGCTTGCACTGAATCTATAGTAGAACTCAAAGATGATCTTATACCAACGATTGCTGATTTCCCGGCACTTGTGGAAGAGGTTAAGGTACAGTATAATATAACGGTGCTAAATATCTATAATGCACCTGACTTTAAGGCAATGTTACTAGTTGATGGTGATGAGAATAAATTAGATCAAGACGAGCGTTTCGTACTTGCGCCAGCAGTTTGCGGTGAACTTATATTGGAAGTTGACCTGCAAAATGAGATTAACAAAGCACTGTTAGACAATACAATGACAATGAGTCAGCTTGCCGACCAGGTAGTAGCTGAATACAAGATAGTGTGGGTGAACACAATAGACATGCCCGACTACAAAGCGCTCATAGTATTAGCAGACCCTACAAATCCAGTCACAAAAGATCCAAGGTTTATTGATTATAATGAAAGTTATGAGAATTTCTCAAACCACACCGGAGCAGGAGAGCTTGATCTTAGCTCGGGGCATATCGCAGCTCCGCCGTCAGAAATTAAAGAACAGACAGTACCTGATAGTATTAAAAGAACGTTCTCAATGGGAGAACTTCAGAATGACTCAAAATCTGAAGATGGCAAGGATATTGATGTCGATATTGCTATATTGGATACTGGAGTAGATTTAGAGCACCCCGACCTTAACGTCTACAAGGATGTTAATGTTATAGCACCCAACCAGACAGGCGATGACGACAATGGTCATGGAACCCATGTTGCTGGTATCGCCGCGGCAAAGGATAACGGTTTCGGTGTAGTTGGTGGTGCTCCCGGCGCAAGGATATGGTCAGTAAAAGTATGCAGCAGTGATGGAGAATGTAAAATATCAGACATGATAAAGGGTGTCGCGTATGTTACTGAACATGCAGATGAAATAGATGTTGCAAATATTAGTGTAGAAACGCCTTTGTCTCCAGCACTTAATAGGGCTATAAGTGCATCTATAAAAGAAGGAGTGGTCTACGTGGTTGCAGCGGGTAACTATGGCAAGGACGCTTCCACCACATCGCCTGCAAGTAATCCTGACGCAATAACCGTATCAGCCATCGCCGACAGCGACGGGAAATGTGGAGGTAAAGGACCGGTACCAGACCTGGCGAACAGTACCGATGATACTTTTGCATATTTCAGTAATTTTGGTCCATCTGTGAGTATTGCAGCACCCGGAGTGGCTGTTTTATCTACTTATCTTAACGGTGAATACGCTGTAGACAGTGGAACAAGTATGGCATCACCTTCAGTTGCTGCAGTAGCTGCACTAATGAAGGCCAATTCAACCAGTATTACTCCTCAGGAAATAAAAGAGTCGATCTTGAGTGCTGGGTCAACTCCTACAACAGCCTGTGAAGGCGGTCCACAAGGATACTTTTCAGGTGATCCAGATAATATCAATGAACCATTGCTCTTCCGGAAATAAGTTCTACATTACAAGCTAGGGCAATTTACACCATAAACAAAATGAATACTCAACCACTAGTAGGAAAATTCTGAATTACCAAAAATTGAACAATGCAGAGAAAACATCATTTCTTCAATATTTTCGAATACCTGAAACCGATTTCTTTGCAACTATTATTTCGACTTTTTGAAAATAAATGGCATTTCACAGACTGTCAAATCTAAACAAGGAGAAAATAATCTATTGGTAAGTATCCTTTTTCCAAATACATAATACCGTGGCTACCGAAACAATCTCAATTGCGGTAATAATAATAAGATTATTCGAGCTAACCAATATACTAACCAAAGGAACAACTAATCCAAGCTTTACTAATTCATTGAAAATTTCGCCAAAAGTTTAATGTATTTTTTTAATTGATCCATCTTGCCAATTATATTGATTGAGCTCAGATAATTTATATGATTAATTTTGCTTCCATTCAAGCATGGTTCTCCAAAATCGTCTATGAAATCAGAAACTTAGCTAATACAGGGTTGTAAACCATGTCAATTAGATTTCTATTTTCTAAATAAACTTACGAATTTCGCGCCCGTGTTTATCAATACGAGAAAAATTATCCATGCCGATATCGCACCTATAATGGACGACTGATACGGTTCAAATGACATCTGCATTAGTTGAAAATGAATTGATACTTTTGATACTGCATAAACGACCTCGGATACAGAGAAAATAGTGAAAAGTTTTAGTATGTCCCGTTTAATAAGCACGTTGTTCTTTAACCCAGTGACAGGATCTACATACTTGTTTTTATTGTCGTGATAAAAAAAAAGCGCAAATATGGGAATGTATATCGAATACTCTACAGTTAAGGTAATAATTGAATTAAAAAAATTATTCTTTTCATATTTGGAATAAAATTCTGTAAAAAGGGTGCCAACTATGAGCGCAGCTATTCCGGCAATAATAATACTCTTGTTTAGTAGAATATAATTCCTGTATTTATTGTAAAACCCTTTTCCGATACGCCTCATTATTATTAAACCAATGTTGTAAGAAGCGGTTATTATATTATTTTTTTAGACTCTAATTAACCTTTTACCGATTTTATAAACCCGATCTTAAGTTTCTTTCCATGCCTTAATAAATTGTATAATCTCTTAATCTTGAATTCTTTATTATGACACATAGCACTGTCTGAACAATATCCAGGAAAGTTTCGATTAGGAGATAAGTCATGTTTTACAATGCCCATAATAAGTCCTTTAATAATTAGTCCTACTAATGGTAATAGTCCAGATCTTCCTCCGTAAGCATAATTAGAAGTTATTATCCAGAACATTTCAGTTTCATTAAAGTTTGGTGGAAATATGATTTTCCTAAATTTTTCTCCTTCTTGTGAATAATGCCCTAGACAATCTATCAGGCCTCTGGAAGATTTAAACGCATACTTGGCAAATACCGTACAAGATGAGCAATTGTCATCATAAATCAGGATAGGTCTGCTTGCAATAGAATCCAAGTTTATTTGCCAAGTTCTAGTTGTCATTGAAACGAATGTAAATCTTTTGGATTTAGCCTGGCCAAAAAATTACATAAAAGAAGTTATGTAAAGCAGCATCAGATTAGCAAAACAGCTGCACTCACTACAGTAGTCCACAATCCTTCCTTATGTCCTTCAGCAGATTGAGTAAAGTTTTGAGTCTTGTATATTTTTCCCGAGAGTCGCCATTGCTCTTGTTTTTCGTCCCACGTCAAAGAATCATCATTAGGCAGTCCCATTGTAGTAGCAAGCATTTCCATCGCCATATCTTCTGCATAGTCGCCGGCTTTTTGAGCTGTCTCCCCAGTTGAGTGATGTTCTGATAAATATCCATACTGAGCATCGTCAGCTGGAGCAGCGAGACCTACAGAGGCAGCAATCAGTCTATTTGGTTCATTAGTAGATTGCCTCGCCATAATGGCGAAGACCACCTGCCCTGACACAAGGTAGTTTCTTCCTTCTTGCAGACCAATAATCTTGCATTTAGGAGGCTTTATGCTAGATACAGAAACAATATTCAGATCAGAGATTTTAGCATCACGTAAGGCTAATTCAAAACTTGTAAGATAATCCTTGTGGACTCCTTTACCCTTAGTAAAAAACATGGCCTTTGGAACATACAACAACGGATTTGTCAATGATTGAATATTCAGTGTTTTTTCAGTCATTTGACATGGATCCAAATCAATAAAATATTAAGATTACTTTTGTATTCTAAATTTTTAAAGGCGCAAGAAAAAATATTTCTATGCTTTTTTGTACCATTTCATGAAAGGCAAATTTTCTCGAACTTTTCTTTTGTCAACTGGTTTTTATTTGGTGATTTTTTCACAATTGGGCTTAACAATATCTCCTTCGGAGATATTTAGATTTGATATCGTGTCGGAACTGCCACCACAATCAAAGTAATCAGAACCATATCCTCCGTCCAGAAAGTCTGCTCCAGGACCTCCATATAGATCATCGTTTCCGTCCCCACCTGAAATGTTGTCATTGCCTATACCGCCGAAAATAACATCGTTTCCTGGTCCTCCTGTAATATTATCCCCACCAACTCCGCCATCAATTTCGTCGTTACCATCATGCCCAGTAATATTGTCAAAACCTGCTCCTCCAAAAATAAAATCATCTCCTGCCGTTCCCTTGAGATTGTCTGTCTGTGAAGTCCCAATAAGACTTACATTCTGTGAAGTACCAGTAAGATTGTCTGTCTGTGAAGTCCCAGAGAGATTTTGACCCTGCAAAGTAGCATTTATAGTCAATTGTGTCTGCGAATTGGACAGTGGAAGAGTCAAAAAGCTAGCGAAAATAAGACTTAAAATAATGTAAAGGAATTTCTTCATCCGATTTCAAAGAGATACATAAAACCTAGGTATATAATTTTACCATGTATTCCAATTAAAAGTCCGCTCACTAATTTCTCATTGGTAAGCATAATGTAATGGCAATATTGATCATTCAAGCGTTCAAAAACCATAGGCGTTGATACTATTTTAGAGAATTTGTTACTAGTGCAATTTGAAATCTAGTTATTTTGAATTATGTGTAATCTATCCAGATAGAAAGGAAAATTTTGGAGGAATTCTTTAAATTTTGAAATTGGCACTATTGGAACTCTATCAAAAAAATTGCAGTCATGATCATGTAAGGTGACGATAATTGGTATTGCTGATTCAATATCTTTTCTTTTATCAAGAAATATTTCTGCCCTTCTAATCTGGTTTGAGCTAAATTTCGCGATATTATGACCATGGATTTTCATCCAATGTTTGCAATCAACCAATATGGCAGTTTTTTGGTAGAATCCGATTACATCAATCTGTAATCTGGGTTTGGTGAGAACCACATTGCTTTCAAAAGAATACCCTGCAGATTCTATTAGTTGCGAAGCAAATAATTCAAAATCATTCCATTGAATCTTTTTTGATATTCTTTGGGCATCGCAGCCTTTATCCATGGCCAAAAGAATTGTATTTAGCTTGTCTTTGATTGAAAAAAGTACTGAACCATGTGATAGTTGACCTATTCCACTATTTACTAGATAATCTAGCACTTCCATAGTTGTTACCTTGCTTGTAATTTCGCATATTTCTTGAAACTTATCAAAAGTCAAATGGTTTGGCATAGCCACAAGTGACCTCACTAGCAATTCATTATTAATGAAGACATCATTTTCAGCAGTCAAATTCTTGCCAAAAATACAAATCACAAAGTCAAAATTTATTTATTTCTGGTGGCAATATTATACATGAAGTACGGTTTATTGTGGTTAAGGAGCAACGACAGGATTCTTCTTAGATTTGCAATAATAGGCATACTGTTACTGACTACGATACATTTGTACCTTTCACTATCATTAGTGGATCCTCACTCGGGATTTTTTGACCTATTACGTATCGCTACAATTCTAATATTGCTAATCATGTTCGTTTCAATTCTAATCAAAGGCCTAGTACCGACTGCAATATCTTGTCTAGGCATAGTACTGCTTTATGGAAGTATTGTGATACCCTCTACGATTGATAATTCA
>JARBAW010000173.1 GCA_029237505.1 Nitrososphaerales archaeon | reverse complement strand
GTACAATAAATCCAAAATCTGTATTGAAATCATTAGGATAGTCTTGAAATAGTTAACTAGAGAGACGATTATCAATTGAACTGCATTTTACAATTCAAAACAATTTCTAACTCTGGAGATTGTTTCGGGTTGACATGACAAGATTTGAATAATACGTCTCCTAGCACAATCTGTTTTTGAAACAATTAAGATAAATATCCACCATAGAAAGCTTTATTAACAAAGCGAGATTAATTAATTATAATTAATAAAAAAGGTATATATTCTTAATAAAGTATTCATTGTTTGTGGGGAGAAAAAAATCATTCATATTTCCTTTGATAATACCGCTACTGCTACTGCTCTCCTCATCAGTTCATTTCTCTTACGCACAAGATTTGTCCTTAAATTCAAATTCGTCGACACTCTTGAATCTAGAATCAGAAAACAAGACCCATGCGAATTCGATTGATGATTCGAAAAGTGTTTCAAGGTCGTCTCAGAAATTGGTAGTCATCTCTTCTATCTTGCCTATTGACGAATTTGTAAAAAAGGTTGGCGGGAACGCGATAGAATCATCATTAATTATTCCTCCAGGAATAGAACCACATGAATTTGATCCGACAATTAGTCAGATACAAACTATTAGTTCCGCAGATGTACTTGTTTTCAATGGTCTGGGAATTGAAAATTGGTTAACAAAAATAGATCCTCTTCACAAAATAGACGCAAGCAATGGACTGAATGCATCTTATTCTGATAGTCGTAACATGACAATGGATCCGCATGTATGGTTGGATCCCTTACTTGCAAAAAAACAAGTGGAAAACATTCGGAAGGGATTGGTTTTGATTGACCCCAGTAATAAGGATACTTATAATAGTAACGCACGGTCATTTTTAGCGGAGCTTGATGAACTTGACAAAACAATTAGAGACCAATTGGAATCTTGCAAAAAGAAAGATTTTATCTCATTTCATAACTCGTTTTCATATTTTGCCAAAAGGTATGGATTAACACAACACAGCATTTCAGAGAGCGGACCAGAGGCAGAAGTGACTCCTGCACGTTTGGCAGAAATCATTAAGGTAGCAAAAGATCTTGGTATTAATGTTATATATTCTGAAGAGCTCATGGACCCACGCTACGCAATGGTAATAGCTCAAGAGATTCCCAACGGTAAAGTTCTTGACTTGAGTCCTATCGAAGGACTAACAAAAAATGAACAAACTGCCGGAATAGGATATATTGATAAAATGCATGAAGATATTAAGAATTTATCTATGGGATTAGAATGCAGCCGATAATCAAAGTGGAGAAGGTATCATATTATTATGATTCGTTCCCTTCCTTAGACCATATTTCGTTCTCTGTTGAGAAGGGCGATTTTCTGGGAATCATTGGACCAAATGGAGCAGGCAAGACGACTTTGTTTCAATGCATGCTTGGAATTGTGAAAAATTTTTCTGGAGAAATCAGTTTGTTTGGAACCGACATCAGACAAAATAGGAAAGTCCTCCAAAGGATAGGATATGTACCTCAAAAAAAATCTGTAGAACAAACCTTTCCTGCAACTGTCAGCGAAATAGTATCACTTGGCGTGATTGGACGTGATATTAAAAGAGAATCTATTGAAAGCGCGATTGAGTTTGTAGAACTTGGTGCTTATCGGAACAAAAGAATAGGCGAACTTTCAGAAGGACAGCAACAAAGGGTAATAATTGCAAAAGCGCTCGTCAAACAACCGGAACTATTGATATTAGACGAGCCTACAACAGGTATCGATTCAGCGGCCCAAGATAAATTTTATGATCTTTTGACCAGATTAAATAAAGATCGAGGGATAACTATAGTGTGGTCATCACATGATATGAACGCTGTAGAAAAATTGGCGAGTAAAGTCGCTTGTATCGACAGGAAACTGTTCTTTCATGGCGAATCAGAAGATTTTTTTGGAAATGAAGAGCGCATGAGATCATATGTTGAATTTGCCATGCAGTCGCACATGAATCTCCATTTTGGTAAATCAAAAAATTTGCATGACAATACGGAAAAGAAGAATGATGCACATGTTGTTTGATTTATTTCAATATGGTTTCATGCAAAGATCTCTACTATCGGCAATAGCTATAGCCGTCATTTGTTCGATTGTAGGACTTTTCTTGGTACTAAAGCGACATTCTCTATTTGGCGATGCATTAGCACATGTGGCTTTTGGTGGAATATCTTTGGGATTATTTACAGGAATCTACCCACTTTGGACAGCTTACATAGTTGCCATATTGTCAGCTGTTGGCGTCAATAAATTAAGAGAATCAACAAAGATTCCTGCAGACTCCTCAATAGCAGTATTATTGACTTCCGGACTTGCCATAGGTGTCATTTTGATCAGCATTTCGGGAGGGTTTACACTTAATTTATTCAGTTTTCTATTTGGAAATATTCTTCTAGTGAGTGTTGAGGATGTAATTATTATCCTTATTACTGACGCGATAGTCATACCAGTTATCTATGTATTCTACAAGAAACTTGTCCTCATAATATTTGATGAGAACCAAGCAAAAGTCAGTGGTTTGAATGTATCCTGGATTAATACATTGTTCATTATTCTTGCAAGTATAACTATAATAGCATCGATAAGACTGGTCGGAGTTTTGCTAATATCATCACTGATTGTTGTTCCAAATATTACCGCGTTAATGTTTGGTAAGGGATTTAAGAAGACAATGTTTATTTCGTGTGCAATATCTGTATTTTCAGTTGTGTTCGGAATAATTGTTTCCTATTATTCAAATTTGGCTCCAAGTGGAACTATAGTTCTGACCATGGTATCGATATTTTTGGTAACTATTATTGCAAAAAATATGAAGATCAGGCTTAATAAAATTACAGTTACCAAGTAGAGTAATAATATGTTAGCATATTATATACTGTACAATCATTAACTATTCCATTTGACCAACAACTGTTCAATAAATGAAACGTCATAACTTCTCCTGATCCATTAACACGATTTTGTTAACATCATTATTTGACTCTATCCAACTTATCCAAAGTTTATCCCTTGTTTCGAAGATCATTGGATTTGAAAATGCAGCAGTCTGCAACCTTTTCAGTATTTTTTTTGTGAAAGTAGATCCAGAAGGATCTATTGTAGAAAGGAGTATAGATGAATCATTGGTACTATCACTCCATGTTACATAGATTCTATCATTGTTATTTATCAACAAGTATGGAGAAACAGAATTTCCCGAATTGTTACTCAGATTTAAAACTTTACCGAGTTGATTTTTAGAATTTATTTTTCTTAACATGATATCAAACGTTCCACTTTGGTTTATTGTATCGGCCCAAGTTACATAGAGATCTTCTCCCAAAATATGACCATGTGCCAATCTTGAGGTTCCAGAGCTATTACTGATATTTATTGCTGAATTGAAAGAGTTACCGTAGTCGTTGCTTGACTTGATAAATATTTCAGAATCGCCCTTTCCAAATGTATTTTCTTCCCATAACACGTATACTTGTTTTCCTCCCAAAGCGGTAAAGACAGTCGGATTAATTGAACTAAATGTTCTATTCGCAGTTAAATTGTCTAACAAGTAACGCGGAATCATACTTGAGTTGGAATCAAGAACTGTATTTGTAGAAGTAATGTTTGACCCTTGCGACATAACCTTATCAGTATCTATAATACTTGTATCTGTAAACGTATTACCTTGATCCAAGCTTCGTGTGAACGCTACACTACAATTCGGATCATCATGTTTAATATCACACTTAGTCCAAACAATGTATATTATCGATCCGTTCTGATTTATTACCATGTGAGGATCCAAAGAATCGTCGCCATCATTACTCAAATTGAGAACATTATCAAAAGAGTTACCCCCATCTTGGCTTTTCCTGAAAAAAATTTCCTTGTTTGAGGACGAAATATTTTCATTTGCGGCCCACACGACAAACACATTCCCTCCTGCAGAGGCAAGATCATGGAGGTGCACATTGCCCATGTCGTTACTGAGATTAGTTGTAGTACCAAATTTTATACCTTTGTCATGACTCTTACTGAAAAGTAGTTTCCACTTATCGACCTGTTTATCTTCCCATGTGAGATAGACATTATCATCGCTACTACTTAATTTTACTAGATTTGAAATTCCTGTGGCATTGCTTATATTCACTGCACTAGATAGGAACCTTGCATTCTCCTCTACTTTTTTAAATAGAATTTCACTATTATTGGTACTCAATTTACTAACCCAGGTAGAATAAATGCTATTATTAGCGACGGTGAAGTGTGGATTTATTGAGTCAAACCTTGTATCGCTTAAAATAATACTAGAATTCTCAAGACCAATAGTTTCTGAATACGACTGATGTCCTAAGAAGTATATCAAAACAACACAACTAGTAAAAAACATAAAATAAGTTAGTAAATTTGGAGGACTAAAATAATGTTCGGATAGGCTTTTCAAATTCGATCCAATTGGAAAAGTATGATACGACTAGTCAAAATATGTCTCATTTTGTGCAAGCGAGTATTCAGAAATAGAGAGTCTAATGGGGGCATGTCTAGTTAGATAATTAATCGACGATATTATAGTTTTGTATGAATAATTACTTTACATTTTCAGATCTCATGCACTAGACATTATTAACGTTTATTCTAATATAAATTTCCAAACGACTATTTCGAATTTTATTTCATGAAATGGGTCAGATCGTCGCGAGATCTTCATAGATTTTTCCTCAGATTTGAGCAGCAACAAAAATTCACCTCATCCCCTTCATATGTTTAGCTGCGAATGTTTTTAATGTTTCTAAAATCCTTTTTAGAGACGTTCTTTCTGAGCTTCTTTAGCGTACCTGATATACTAACTACTGTAAGTGGTGGTTCGGTTAATGCCAATGAAACTAAGAAACAATCAAGATACTTGAGCTTACATCTTACTATCATTATGTTTCTAAATTCCGAATCATATAATTTCAGCATTGCTGATTGCATTGGAAAAATCCCAAAGAGTTCTCTAAATCGGATCCCTATCTTTTCATGCAATTGAAAGGGTTGATAGGTTCCACTCGAATCATACATTAAAGCTACGTATCTTCTTTTTTCTCTATGATTTAACATATCGCCATCTTGCCTTGGTTTTTGAGTAAAGCCACTCAGATAGTTTCCTCCAATATATTCTTGGGTCTATTCCTGCTACGGCTAATATGGATTCAAATGATCTTGCAGAAATCATTTCATTTGTAGAAGTTGCACCGCTTGACAATATGAATTGACAGTCATTTGATTGGCAGAGTAAATAAATCGATTTTAATTCTCTTAGCCACCGAGCGGATAAATGAGCATCAAGTTTCCTCACAGGAGAAACCAAAATTTCTATCCCAAGACCTCTTTTTGCTTTTATTTTTAATGCATCCTTTCCTTGAAAGGGATCGAACACAAGTAGATCCGTTTTGCCATCCAAAGATCTAACATTATCTGCAACTATCAAGTATGGAAAAAGATCTGCAATTGGATTTTTTTTTTCAATTCTAAGTATGATATTTTCTTGAGGATTGGTATTTGCCGCGTTTCCTGAATCAATACCTATAATATCTATATCTGATAACTTGGACATAGTGATAGCTTTGCTAATATCAGATACATGAATTCCTAGATCTATTTTTTTGTAAATAATCTGATCACATGATCCTTGAATTTATTATTTTTGTTAAATTCTTTAATTGGTTTGAATCTTATTCTTATTGAATCGTGTTCAGATAGGGAAATGGATCCTTTACACATTGATTGTTTGTTTAATCTGATGTAAAAATTGTCTTTTTCATCAAATGAGTTGGATATTGATTGCAAAAGATTTTTTTTTTCAGCAATTTTCAGATTAGTGATGATTCTCTCTAATAATTCCTGAGATTCGTTATGATCGCAATCTACCTTGATAAGTGAAATTTCATTTCCCCAATGACCTTCTGCGGATGATACGAGAATTTTTTCCGTCGGAATCGAAAAAACGTCGTTCATTTTTTGGAGTATTTTTGGGACATCCTCTGTGGCATGCGCTACAATATTTATGGATGTAGAAAGAGTCAACCTTAAATTATTTAATTAAAAACTATCCGATAGGTTCTATTGAAATTGTTTAAGCCGCCTTCTCTTGCTCTTCGATAGGCTCTGCATCGCTTGAAGCATCGTCAGCAGTTTCACTTGCAGTCTGGTCAGCAGTTTCACTTGCAGTCTGGTCAGCAGTTTCACTTGCAGTCTGGTCAGCAGTTTCACTTGCAGTCTGGTCAGCAGTTTCACTTGCAGTCTGGTCAGCAGTTTCACTTGCATT
>JARBAW010000172.1 GCA_029237505.1 Nitrososphaerales archaeon | reverse complement strand
GGTCGTTGCAACACTATTCAAAGGTAGTAAAGATACTGTAAACGGAGCATTAGTTCAGGGCAGCATAACGGCTGATAAATTAGAAGGACCTCTAAAAGGTAAATCGATATCCGACCTGATAAGCCTAATAGACGAATCATCTGCATATGTAAATGTACATACACAATCATTTCCGGACGGAGAAATCAGAGGACAAATAAGTAAAGGTACTATTCAGATTGATGTGAATACCAAAAGAGCCCATATTAGCAACAACGATGTTAATATCGACATAGATCTTAAGAATGTAAACATTAATGAAATAACTGTGAAAAATCAAAATCAATTAGAATCTACACAAACCACTGAAAATAAACTAAGTTCAGATCAAACTACTGAAAATACCTTAAATGCAAATCAAACAACCCAAAATACCTTAAATGCAAATCAATCGGTAGATAATACATTAGGTGCAAATCAATCGGTAGATAATACATTAGGTGCAAATCAATCGGTAGATAATACATTAGGTGCAAATCAATCGGTAGAAGACATGATGAGTTCGGCTCAATCAAGTGGTAGTATGTCCGGTATGAATGAAACGGGTAGCGTCATGCCAGGAACAAATGATTCAACAACAATACCTTCAGATGATGGCGAGGATGAATCAATTCAAGTGGATTAACGATCCACTTTATTTTTATTCCATTTTTGTTTACATTTATTCAATTCATTGACTAATTCTGTAGAGTGTTATTTTGCATTGGTAATTTACTTTTTTGATCATCTGTATTAATACAGTGAACAAGACAGATTATGGTAATAAACTTTGTTTGCCTACTATCATAGTATATGACATCAATTACTAACCAAAACTTACTAATCTTAGCAATCGTGCTAATTGTGATCGGAGCGATCCTGTTTTACGCGCCTATTCCATATCCAGCAGGTATTATTGGAAACATTCTAATCGTTATCGGAATAATTGTACTAGTAATTTGGATTGTCTTTATGATTGTGAGAGCAATAAGACATGTTTAGTTATTTTTTATTCCAATTTTAATTGCACTGGAATAAAAGTTCACAAATGTTTCCAAGTTAATGCGATAATAAATCAAATAGACTTCTCTTGGGAGCTAAAGTTAACATCAAAATTAATTTTGTTATCTTCCTGAAAAAGTCCTGATAATTTTGGTCCCAGTCTAACCTGTAGAATATTCTTACTTGAAGAACATTAAGCCATCTAATGATCTGTCTATGATTTTTTAATGTTTCCGTGAATAAACTCGATTATCACATCAAGAGGTGTGCCGGGACCAAAATTGCCTTTAACCCCTTTTTCCTCGAGTTCTTTCTTATCCTTACCCGGGATAACTCCTCCACCAATTAACAAGATATCACTTACCCCACGCTGCTTCAGCAAAGTCGCAACTTTCGGAAACAATGTAAGATGTGCTCCGTTAAGCAAACTCATTGCAACAACGTCCACATCTTCATCAATGGCAATTTTTGCTACTTGTTCTGGAGTACAAAATAACCCCGAATAAATTACTTCCATCCCAGAATCTCTTAGTGCTCTGCATATTACCAAAGCTCCTCTATCATGCCCATCAAGACCTAGTTTGGACACAAGAACCCTTATGGGCTTCTTTTTTCCATGGGTAAGTGTTGACATATTACTAAAAATTACAGAGGAGCTTTAAAATTTTTTGTCAATTTGCAGCATGTATTGAATTGTCTGTCAAGTGCATAAGTAACTTTTAATAATTAACTTTCCAGCTAAATCTCTCGTGTCAGAATTAGTATCAGGGATATTGAAAGGAGATAAGAGGTCAATATCCAGAGCAATCTCGATAATTGATAATAATGAGTCTGAGGCATTGAAAATAATTCACGGTATTTTCAAAAAAACTAAAAATGCAAGAACGATTGGATTTACTGGATCCGCAGGTGCAGGTAAAAGTACCCTAATAGCAAGAATAGCTGCAGAATTTCACTCTCTAGGTTATAGAGTGGCCATAGTTGCAGTTGATCCTTCAAGTCCCATAACTGGTGGTGCATTATTGGGGGACAGAGTTCGCATGATGTCGATAAGCGATGAAATCTATGTAAGAAGTTTGGCTTCAAGAGGAGCCGAAGGAGGGATCTCAAGATCAATTAGAAATGTCGTAAGAATATTGGATGCCGCAGGGTATAATCTCATATTAATTGAAAGTGTTGGAGCAGGACAGCTTGAAATTGAAATCTCCAAAGCGGTGAATATTACCGTGGTTATTTTCAATCCACAAACTGGAGATAGCATTCAAGCGATTAAAGCTGGATTAACCGAGATTGGGGATGTCTATGTTATAAACAAATCCGATTTGGATGGCGCCACTATATTATACAATATAATTGCGGATTTGGTTGGAGATGATAAAAAACCGGTATTAAAGTGCTCTGCAAAGATGAATAAAGGAATAAAAGAATTAAAAAAACTATTAGTAAAAATGCTGGATGATGAAAAATATCGAGCGAGAGAAAAATCCATATTAGAAAATGAATTAAGGGATATGATTTTAAACGTAATTAAGGAAAAATCTATTGAAAAAATAATGAAGAGTCAAGAATACGGGAAACTTGTAAACAAAATACTGAAAAAGGAAGTAGAGCCATATAGCGCAGCTTTAAATTTTGCGAATAAGATAATTGTGTAGGAGGGTGCAAGAATGTCAAAACAAGAAGTTAAAAAAATTAAAACTGATTCAGGAATTCCTGTAAAGAAAATTTTTTCTTCAAAAGATCTTACCAACATAAGCAACGGAGATGAAGAAGCCGGTAAATTTCCGTACACGAGAGGACTTTATCCCGACATGTATAGAGAAAGACTATGGACAATGAGACAGTATAGTGGTTTTGGAAGTGCGGAAGAAACCAACAAAAGATTTCGATTCTTGTTAGAGCATGGACAAACCGGATTATCATTGGCTTTTGATCTTCCAACGCAAACGGGAAGAGATTCTGACAATGATTATTCACAAGGGGAAGTCGGAAGAACTGGCGTTGCAATTAGTTCTATAGACAACATGATGACATGTTTCCAAAATATACCTCTTGATAAGGTTAGTACTTCAATGACGATTAACTCGACGGCGTCTACCTTGCTGTCATTGTACATTGTTGTTGCAGAGTCACAAGGCGTGTCATCTAACAATTTGAGGGGAACTACACAAAATGATATTCTAAAGGAGTACATAGCACGCAATACCTATATTTATCCACCACGGCAGTCAATGAGAATCATTGGGGATATGATCCAATATTGCTCAAAACACGTTCCGCAGTGGTATCCGATAAGCATCTCTGGATATCATATGCGAGAAGCCGGTTCAAATGCAATTCAAGAATTAGCTTTTACTTTTGCAAATGCGATAGAGTATATCAATACTTGTGTGTCAAGAGGACTAAAGGTCGATGAGTTTGCACCTCGATTATCGTTTTTTTTCTGCTGCACCATGGAATTCTTCGAGGAAGTCGCTAAATTTAGAGCGGCCCGTCGTATCTATGCCAAAATAATGAAGGAAAGGTTTGGAGCCAAAAGCGATAAATCAACACATCTTCGATTCCATGTACAAACAAGCGGAGAATCTCTCACAGCACAACAGGTCGATAACAACATTGTCAGAGTTACACTAGAGGCATTATCGGCAGTATTAGGTGGATGCCAATCACTGCACACTAATTCTAGAGATGAGGCCCTAGCCCTTCCAACTGAAGAATCAGTAAAGGTCGCATTGCGAACTCAGCAGATCATAGCATATGAAACTGGTGTGACCAAGACTGTTGATCCTCTATCAGGATCGTATTATCTTGAATATCTTACTTCTGAAATTGAACAGGGTGTTGAAAAATATCTAAATAATATAGAAAAGATTGGAGGCTCCCTGGCAGCTATTGAATCAGGCTTCTTCCAAGAGGAAATAAGACGCAATGCCTATCAGTTGAAGAAAGAAATTGACTACAATGATCGTATTATTGTTGGAGTTAACAAGTTCCAAGATCAAAATGATGTTGAGCCAAAATTAAATACTATTGATCCCGAAATAGAGATCCGGCAAGTGAAAAAATTGAAAGAATTTAAGAAAAACAGGGATCAAGTAAAAGTAAATTCTGAATTAAGCAAATTACAAAAATTTGCTGAGAAGGATGATGAGAATCTTATGCCACATATTATTTCTGCAGTAAAAGGCCATGTAACTCTAGGAGAAATAAGTGATGTATTTGTTGACATATTTGGAAGATACGAACCAAAGTTCTCTTTTTGAGGATGATTAAAATTGAGAGTTGATCATGTAGCAATTGCGGTGAATAGTGTAAGTGAGGCCCTCAAGAATTACGAGAAAATTCTGAAAATAGACAAAATTGATATCGAGGATGTTCCGACAGAAAGAGTCAAGGTAGCAATATTGAGACTAGAGGACACAAGAATAGAATTAATGGAACCTACCGCAGATGACAGTCCTATTAAGAAATTCCTGACAGATCGCGGAGAAGGAATTCACCATATTGCAATTACTGCAGATGATATAGAAAATGATGTAGAACGAGCCATTGCGAGTGGCACCAGAATGATAGGCGATATTCGAACTGGTTCCTATGGCAGAAAAATAACCTTCATTCATCCAAAATCCATGCATGGAGTTTTAACAGAATTCTGTCAAGCTCCACCTGAACACACAGAATAGTAACACAAGAATTTTCTTTTATTTTTGATTTTTTAGTAAATGACTATTATGTACGATGTTTGAATTAAAGCCATAACAATTCTACACTATTTTTAAAGACTATATGATCAATTTGGTTATGAACTTCTTTGTAAACTCATCAGTATGCAGATTGCCTCCAACATCTATAGTTTTTAAGTTCTCCTTGAGAAGACTTAATAGAGTATTTTCTATCTTTGTTCCCAACTCAATAAGTTTGGTTGAATCATTATTTTTGTTTCTATCGGCCAACCATTCTAGCATCATCTTTATTGACAAGAACATCGATGATGGATTTGCAATGTTCTTATTTGCAATATCAAAAGCAGCGCCATGAACCGGTTCGAAAATTGCGAATTTATTTCCGATATTACCTGCAGGTGCCAAACCAAGACCTCCAACAACCTGAGCTGCTTCATCTGACAGTATGTCCCCAAACAAATTTGTTGTCAATATAACATCAAATTTTTCAGGGTTTCTAATCAAATTCATCGCACAAGCATCCACATATGATTCACTAAATTCTACTTCTGGAAATTGCCTTGCAATGTCTTTACTAATTCGCGAAAACATCGTATCTCCAACCCTCATAACATTTGACTTGTGGACACAAACAACTCTTTTTTTACCACCTCTCCTCAACGCTTCCTCGAATGCATAAAGTGCTATTTTTCTAGACGCTTCTGCAGTTGTTAGTCTAAGCCCTATGACTGCTTCATCACCAATAGGAAATTCCCATCCCAGATAGATATCTTCAGTATTTTCCCTGACAACAACCAAATCAACAGAAGGGTTCAGAGATTTTACATTTGGGTATGATTTGGCAGGTCTTATATTAGCATAAAGTTCGAAATAACGTCTCAGAACTAGTATTACATCAGCTGCATGTTCTCCCACAGGTGCTTTCAAGCAGACATCGGATTTTTTTATGGTGTCAAATGAAAAGTCTGGGAGAGCCTTACTATATTTTACAAGAGCGTTATCTCCTGCTTCTACTTCCACTATATCAAATTTTACCCCAGAGTATTCGCTGATGCTTTCAAGCAATATTCTTCCTGAGGTTGCGAGATCGGGACCTATTCCGTCTCCATTAACTAATGAAACGCTATATCTAGTCAATTCTTATTCTCATGAACTATTCTTTGTTAATTTTTTGAATACAGAACTTTTCTCAACATTAGTTTGTTTACTGCATCTATCATTGCTTCAACTGACGCAACAACAACATCTTCACCTGATTTCCTTGATGAGACAACATTACCATCTATATCTTCTGCCTTTATGGTAACTTCTGCCATTGCATCAGATCCCCCAGTTATAGAACCAAGTCGATATTCTCTAATGCGAATATTTGCCATATCAACTGCTATTTTTTGTATGGCTTTAAGTGCCGCATCTACAGGGCCGACTCCTGTGTCTGATGCAACCAAGTCTTTTCCATGAGTGTTCAGTCGTATGACAGCTGTAGGAATGATATTCATACCAGTAACAATATGAAAATCGTATAGTTTGAATTTCTCTTCAAATTTAGTGTTACCCATTACCTCACTTGCAATTGACAACAGTTGTGATGTTGTGATAGATTTACCTTTGTCAGCAACGCCCTTTTGTTTTTCAATAATCTTATGTAATTGCTCGTCTGTAGGTTCAATTCCGAAATCAATCAAGATTGCACGGATTCCATGAGCACCTGCATGTTTTCCTGCTTGAAGCCATCTCTTTCTACCAACCAATTCAGGACTTATAGGCTCGTAGGTTAACGGGTTATTAATTACTCCATGAGTATGAATTCCTGATTCGTGACCAAAGGCGTTTTCTCCTATAATAGCCTTGTTTGGTTGCACCACGACACCCATTGTGTTTGAAACAAATTTAGAAATCTCGTACAGCAAGTTCACTTTAATATTATGTTTCTTTGAATACAGGCATTGAAGAGCCATAACAAATTCTTCCAATGAAGCGTTTCCTGCTCTTTCACCAAGGCCATTAATTGTAACATGGGCACAAGAGGCTCCAGAGTTTATCGCCGCAATAGAATTCGCAACTGCAAGTCCAAAATCATTGTGGCAGTGCACGCTTATGGGCGTATTCATTTTTGATTTTATTTCCTGCACTAGTGACGTAATGTATTCTGGTGTAGAGTATCCAACAGTGTCTGGAATATCTATTCTATCCGCTCCGATATCAGTTACTGCCTTGAAGACATCAATAAGAAATTTTCTATCAGATCTTGTTGCGTCTTCTGCAGAAAATTCAACTTTTAATCCATGAGACTTTGCATATTCTACAGCCCAAAGTGCTTTCTCCAAGACCTGTTCTCGGGACATTTTTAGTTTGTATTGCATATGAATATCCGATGTTGCAATAAATGTATGAACATAATTCACACCGCAGTCCAGTGCCGAATCAATGTCCGTCTTAACAGTTCTTGCTAGCACACACACTTCAGTGTCAAGTTTCTGTTTAACAATATTCTTAATTCCTTCCTTCTCTCCCTCCGATACTACAGGGAATCCAGCCTCTATAGTGTCTACGCCCAGATCTGCCAGTTTTATGGCAACATTGAGTTTTTGTTCGGGTGTTATAGAAACACCTGGTGTCTGCTCACCATCTCTCAATGTTGTATCAAATATCCTCACCTTTTGAGACTCCATGAATTACTCTCCTCTCGAAAGAGCGGAAACTCCCGTTCTTGCCATTTCTACAATATCATATTGTATGATTAGATTCTTAAATGCATCTATTTTATCAGGAGTTCCAATGACTTCAACAGTTACAGATTCCTTTCCAATATCCAATATATTTGCTCTAAAGACGTTTGCAAAATTGATTATTTCATTTCTGTTGGTAAAGTCTTTGGCTCTTATCTTTATCAACGCCAGCTCTCTATATACAGTATTATTGATATCAAGAACTTCT
>JARBAW010000171.1 GCA_029237505.1 Nitrososphaerales archaeon | reverse complement strand
CCCGATGGGTACCTCTATATTCTTTCACACTACAAAAATAAGGCAACTATATTCAGAATAGTTCCGAGCAATTAATTGTCTTGGTAATTTGCTATAACTTGATTTTTCAGGAGACACCGTTAAACGTATTGAATAATTAAGCAGAACGTAAGATTATCAGACTTAGTATCTTGGAAGTTGAGCTTCTGATATGAACCTGACTTGAAAAGTATCTAATTATTTCTTTATCGTACTTCGAAATTACATTTATAATGGAACTATCGTAAGAGATTTAAGGTGTAACGAATTAAGCGGACAGACAGTAGGGAAAGGAGCAGCTTTCATATTTATTGAGTCACTTGTTGCGTTACTTTCAGGGTATCTCCTGTGGATAACTCTCAGTAAAATTGCAACACCTGAAATCATCGGAACTTCATCTGCGGTGGTTTCTATGTCCATTATCTTTTCAACAATAGCCACGATTGGTATCCCGGTAGGTGTATCGCGATTTATTGCCAAAAGCTTCCATGAAAAAAGAATAGACGAAGCAAAAATTTTTGTGAGAAATTCTTTGATACTAATTTCACTTGGAATAATTGGCAGCTTTGCAGTACTGTTTGTCATAAATAAGTGGATTTACGTTACTCTAGATCAGACCTTAATTATTTTTGCGATGATTCTTATTGGATCACATACAATAAATAATTTACTCAATTCGATAGTTGTTGCATCTCTCAAAACAAAAATAATTCCTAAAATAATGGCAGTTGCATCTTCTGTGAAGATAATCCTTGTTGTTTCCTTAGTTCTTATGCATACGGGGTCGATCGGCGTATTATTGGGATATGCATCCTTTGAAATTGTTACTTCGACACTCTTGGGATTTGCAGTAATTCGAATGACGCGGAACAAAAAATTTGGCAGCTCAAATATATGCGTCAACCATTCTCTTAAAACAATTCTGGATGCCAGTCTCCCCAGCTGGGTGCCTAAACTGATTACATTATTTAGTGGGGCCAACCTGGGAACAATAATCGTATTTGGTTCGAGTGGATCCGCTGAAGCGGCTTCATATTTTCTTTCATATACTATATCCCTAGCAGTTTTTTCGATCGTTCTCCCGCTATTTACAGTTGCATATCCTGCTTTGTCGGCTATGAGCGATGGCAGGAAGAGGCTTACTTGGAGGATAATAAAAATAAGCACGGTAATATCAATTCCCTTCTCTTCATCGGTCTTTTTCTATTCTGATGATGTAATTGCCTTACTAGGTTCCCATTATGCCGACGCTTCATTACTGCTGAGACTATTCTTAATTGCAATTTTTCCGAATTCAATTTCACTCATGATTGGACAATTAGTGTATGCATATGGAAATTATCGACAAGTCTTGTACATAGGATTGGCTTCCAGTATCCCCACTACTCTACTGTATTTTGTTCTTGTTCCGATACTCGGATCGACAGGTGCTGCCATGAGCTACCTCGTTGGTTCCATTGGAGGCCTTGCCATGTCTGCCATAATTTCAAAAAAAATAGGAATGCAAGTACACTGGAAAGTATTGTGTCTCATATCCATCATCTCCATTGCTCCAGCCTTTGCCTACAGTTATCTTCAACTAAATTTTGTCACGGGTATCATCGCCACGTTGTTGACTTCATACATCATATTTTTGAAATTCAGAATCATAAGCAGATCTGACGTCGATGACACCTTAAGTGTTCTGCCGATGGGACTTGCACAACCAATAATTACCGTAGTTCATAAGGTTGGTAAATTACTAAACAGCGACTACTAACAGGGTATGTGAATGCAAAGATCTCAAGAACCCATTAATTCTGTTGGAACGATGCCAGTCTAATCCTTAACTCCATTTGATAAACCTTTTATCATCAAATGCGACTTTAGATTATTTGTAGGTTTTATATGAAATATCATAAGGTTTGGCTATGTGTTTGCGCAAAAGGTTTATTGCCATTTCTCACATGCATGGTCATACTGGCTTTCTTGAATATGGATCTGGCAGAACTTGAGGCTTCCCCAATAGCTTCCAAATGTGGTGGGACCAGTTGCGTAGAACCTGCTCTTATTGACGATAGTTTAATAGTCGAGCAAGTGGCGAGTGAACTGAACGCCCCTACAAAAATGGCCTTCTTAGATAGCAATGACATTCTTGTGCTGGAGCGCTATTCCGGAAAAATAATGAGAATAACAAACAATATTGTCCAGTCGGAACCCATACTTGACGTAAATGTTGCTGCAGGAGCTGGTGAAAGAGGTCTCTTGGGTATTGCCGTATCTAAGGAGACAAAACATACTTATGTTTTCGTCTATTATACCGAGTCAGAATCGGACGGAGATGTTCCGACGGGCAACAGACTGTACAGATACGAATTTGCAAATGATAAACTTACGAATCCTAAACTGCTTCTTGATTTGCCATTTGCACCTGGGCCATATCATAACGGCGGAGCAATTACTATTGGACCAGATCAAAATGTGTATCTCACTGTTGGTGATCTGGACAACGTCGACGACAAGCCAAGACCTTCCTCAAAAATTCAAAACGTTGAGGGTGGGAGCGAGCCAAATGGGGCAGGAGGGATACTGAGGGTAACCCAAAATGGTGGAGTCGTAAAAGCAATACTTGGCAATAACCATCCGTTAAATCTATACTATGGTTATGGACTGAGAAATAGCTTTGGTATTGATTTTGATCCGATAACAGACAAGCTATGGGACACGGAAAACGGTCCGAATTATGGCGATGAAATAAATCTAGTCGAACCCGGATACAACGGTGGATGGACAAAGATTCAAGGAGTGTGGTTGCTTAAAGGTAGCAATATGGGCAGAGAAATATCTAATAATCTCACTAAATTAGGGTTGGTAGATTTTGATGGAAAAGGCAAACCCAGTCTACCTGAATTTACATGGGTAGGGAGATATGGACCAACAGGATTAAAATTCCTAGAATCTGATAAATTAGGCAAACAATATGAAAATGATCTCTTTGTAGGAGATGTGCATAATGGAACCCTTTATCATTTTGATTTGAATGAACAAAGAACTGGATTGTTGCTCAACGGATCTTTGAGCGACAAGATTGCTAATAGTACTAAGGAGCTAACAAATGTTATTTTTGGAAAGGGATTTGGAGGTATTACCGATCTACAAGTGGGAGACGACGGTTACCTCTATGTTGTTTCTTATGCTCATGGTTCGATATACCGCTTAATGCCATCTAAGTGAGGGTTTATGACATCAATATTCAGTTGTAGGAATTCAAGGCAGTCGGTGTCTTGTCCCATTCCATTTTTATTACCCAGTTTATCCAGGAAGCCTGCTTGCATATAAGTGGTATGTTTGATAGATGTTGTTCTGGTTAAATCGGATTCGATAATTAACCAGTCGTCAATAAGAGCTATGCAAGTAACTAGGTCTCTTCTCAAGAAATATTCAGTAATCTCACTAGGTTGGAATCGAGGTTCTGCTGCATTTACATACGAATCGGAAAAACGCATGAATGGCCTGTTGCTGTTCAACCTTAAAGCACCCTACGCATATGAACGGTTTGGAAAACTAAAATTGATTGTTTACTTTCCAATCTTTTGGACATGGATTTTTATAAAGCTGTGTACGTACAAGCCCAGTGTAATACATGCATGTGATTTAGCAACAGTCGGTCCATGTTACCTCTATAAAGTATTATTTAGAAGAAAGTTAATCTTTGATGTTCTTGATAGATATGGTATGACATATGTTTCTAATAAAAAGAACGTATTTTTCAGTTTATTGCATTCTCTTATTAATTCAGTAGAGGAGTTCTATGCAAATAAATCAGATGTCCTGATAGCCGTGTCAGAGAAAATCTTTATGACATTCAGAAAAAAACCAAAAAGTTGTATCACAATAATGAATTGTCCTGAAGATTATTTATCCGACGGGCCAAGACAACAAGCTTCAGGCTATAGACTCTTGTACACTGGTGCCATTAGAAGAGGTAGAGGACTAGAGATATTGAGCAGTATATTGGCTGACTTGAAAGATACAGAACTTGTTATAACAGGAAAAGTTAAGGATCTGCAATTACAAAGTGAAATAACCGGGATACCCAATATCAAATATTACGGATTTTTAGATCGAAAAGAGTTGCTGGATTTAGAAATCAATAGTCATGTGATGGTAGCGCTGTATGATTTGACGCTGCAAAATCAGTACGAATATGGTGTTGCAAACAAAGTCTTGGAGGCTATGATGTGTGGAGTAGCTGTAATTACGAATATTTCGCATGAACTAGTTAAAGATACGAGGTGCGGGATACTAGTAGATTATGGAAAAGTGGACGAGATAAGGCAGGCCATTATTACTCTG
>JARBAW010000170.1 GCA_029237505.1 Nitrososphaerales archaeon | reverse complement strand
CATTAACACTACGAATGTTGACTAGTTAACAATTAAGTTGATTCATAAACATTGGATTAGAATCCTACAAATGAAGCGTAACTTGGCTTTTAGTTTTTTACTTTGAAGTCATTTTAACGATAATAGCGAGAGTTTCTGCGCACTTCAAACATAAATTTAAATAGTTCAGTACATTAGCACAAAAATGGCAATTTTAAACAACTTTGTATTACTTTCAACGCTGGCTGCTTTTGTTATCATGGTATCATTAACAACAACTATTGCTGTAGCACAACAAAACGTTACCGATCCAACTAAATCCGAATTCATAGCAATTCAACATGCTGAATCAGGTTCAATATCGGAAGTTAATGCAACTAACTACTTGCTGGAACTTGGTAGTTTATCCGACAAGACAATTTTATTCTCAGATAGACCTGATAGGATTGTAATATCTATTAGTACAAGTAACTTTGTAGGCAACTGGACAGAAGGAAAAGATAGTTTTGCAGAAAATGCGCCAAATGCTGTTTTGGTAGTCGATGATTCAGAAGAACAAGATACAGTAATTATTGAGTTGTTTAACCCAGTTTATGATGCAAAGAAAAAGACACTAAAGTATGATGTAACTCCAGAGAATGCAACCTCTATTGAATTGCCAAGTGAATTTGGACAATCTACGTTGGTAATTGATGGTTACAAGCCGCCAGTGCTCCGTCCCACTTTAATTGATCGTGTCAAGCACCCAACGCAGTATTGAGTTTTCAATATATATCCATTAAATATTTGCAGAAATTGAAGGTCGGATTTGCTCCTACTCCAACTATTGTATCCTAATTGCAGCACAAAGACGCAGTCCATAATATTGTTTAAAAATTACCATATATTCCTGGGACTGTCATGATTAATTTAAATCCTTACTTAGTTTACCAAATTGGGTAACAATAATTCAGGTTCGGCGGGATTCGGACAGTGCATGCAATAGCGTGCTGTTCCATAGTCGTTAGCCTGAATTCATTATTGCAATGGATTATCCCGCTTGATTCTGAAATCTCATTTGAAGTTAGCTTCTCTACTACATCACTTTCTATAGCCAAACACGAATTATTTTGAGATTAGCTTAATCAAAAAAAAAGAATAAAGGTTTAGATTCTTTTTAGTAGTCACCAGTGGCGCATTTTTGAATCTCATAGTCTGCAAGGTGCTCGTCGCCGTCGTCGTCTGGCAATTCATACCTATCTTTTAGACAATCCTGCACCTTTTCTGTTGTACTCATGAAGACAGTTGTATCCTTAAAGTCCGACCAGTCGTCTACAGAGCCTTTTACTTCCATATGGTCAATCGATTCAGCAAGTTCGCATATAGTTACAGAATCATCGCTGAGCATCTCTTTAAACTCTTTGGAAGATGGGTTATTGTCGCCGTGTCCTTCCTCATCCCACTTCTCAACACCCTTTATGTCTTCACATTTTTCTGCACTTACATTATTTACTGTCATTGTTGTTGCCGTAGTAGATATTGTTGCCAGTAACGCTAGTGCAAACAGTAACGATTTTGTCGTAAACACAATCGAAAGGATGGCTATTAGGTTATAAAAGTCCTACCATTAGATAATCTGTATAATTAATAGCATGATTAAGAGATTCTTGTATTTATGCGCGATTGGTAAGATATCAAAACTAACGAAGGAGTTGCCTTGTCCGGTTAGATTCGGTCAGAACTAATTTGAAACTTGCCAAATTAGGATCTTGTTTCTTTTATCAAATAATTCTTTTATACTTTACTGCGCGATACAAGCTAATGAAGTCATTATCATGTCGAGATATTGGGTTTGATTGTAATTATACCGTTAGGGCAGAAAATGACTGCGAGCTATTTGCAAAGGGAGAAAGACATGTATTTAACGCGCACGGGCTACGAGAAGAAGAATTTACCCCAAAATTTAATGAAAAAATAAAGTTCGAAGACCAATGAGTAACGGTAGCTTATGATACATGATATCAACTTGCATCAGAATGTCTCTATGAAAAATGTTCCAATTTATTTAAATCAAACAACGCTATAATTGGCAATGAAATGGATGACATGAAAATTAGCGTATCAACGGCACCAGGATTTTTAATCGCCTTCACGTTGGCTCTTGTATTTGTTATGCTAACTAACGTCACGCAAACTTTTTCAAAAAAATGACTCGGTAGATATTTTGCTTGTAAATTCGAGCTTTGTTCCTCTTTCAAATACTGATTCGAATCAAGTGAAAGTCAACGTGAAATATACGCTTGAAGACGAAAAAATGCAAAATCAATTAGTAAATGCGGTGATGGAGGTGTATGCTGCCAACGGAACACTTCTTCGCACTACTTCCATCGGCAATGGATTTTCTCTTGAGAGTGATGGAGGTGAACGAGCGCTGAAAACCTCTCTTAACGACGAGTCATTGAAAAGTGTGTCTGTAAAAATTATGTTTACCGACTTGAGCAAAAAATTCCTTTGTCAAATGCAATTACGGAAGACCTGAAATTGAAGGATGATTTTGATACCGATTAAAGCTAATATTACATGTACTTTGACCAACATTTTTTTAGTACAGTGGAACTCATACTATAAATGATCTTAGCATCCATGCCATTTTTTCATGCTCTTCCATTTTATCCGTCAGGAAGTTAGCCGTTCCCTCATCATTTAGATCTTGACATTCCTTGATATTCTTTCTAAGTGTCTTAATTATCGTTTCGTGATCAGTTAACAGGTTCCTTAACATGGTATCCGCATCAGGGAATGAACCAACGTCCTCGCCTATTTGAGATGAATTAATAAATTCTTTCAACGTAGCTCTAGTTTTTCCGCCAAGAGCCCTTACTCTTTCCGCAATTTCGTCAACTGAAGCAGCTATTAATTCATACTGTTCTTCAAAGAACTTGTGTAAGTCATTGAACCTTGGATCTTCTACGTTCCAATGGTAATTCCTTGTCTTTGTTAAAAGGACATATTCATCGGCCAAATCGTCATTTAAGATATTGGCTATTTTTTTTAAATTCTCACGAGAAATTCCTGTGTCTATATCCAGAATACTAGATGTTTTTGATTTAGACTTGCTCATATCATTATCTGGCCTACAAAGTATAAATCGGTTCAGAGAATCAACTCAAATCTTTTATTCAAGTTAAATTGTATATTTTACAATTTATGGCATTTGAAAATCTTGATGCTAATTCGATTATCATATTTCTTGTCGGATTATTGATTTCTACTGCAGTAATCTATATCGTAACTCTAGTTTTAGGACAGAGGAGGAGCCTAAAATTAGCATTTTTTACCGCAATTATTGGTTCGATAGTTTATGGAATCAGTTATGCCATGTTTGGAAATGGTTTTCTTTCTGCAGTACTCGGAGGCATTGCTTGGTTGTTGGCCCTAAAAACAATTTATAGAATGGGTTGGCTAAAAGCTCTTATTGTTGCAGTTATTGTTTGGATTATAACTACCGCTATTGGTACTTTGTTGCCCACTGCAATAGGTCCTCTCTAACAGGAATTAAGACTGTCAATATCGGTGACAGCAGAGATACGATTATTATTTTGGTTTTATGGAATTAATATTCTCACTTGTACGCTTAATTTCTTTTTTCATTTAATTTGGCTGTTGGTATTGGACCAAAACGTTATGTGGGTTCTGATTCTTAATTTCCTTTTCAATAGTAAAATTATCCATTACATTGTCATTCATATTATCATAAAACGTTCCAGTGAGTATAGTGACGGGATTGGCATAACTAATTTCTACATCCATAAATCCAAACTTACCTTCAAACTGTGTTGCCACATAGGGTTGTCGGCCTAGGAGGGGATGAAAACTCTCTCCAGCTGTCCCTATAATTGCATAGACTATACCATCTTTACTACCCTGATATCCTGTTGCAAATTGATTTGTTACAATAGGTTGCGATGCCTTATTGGTATTAAATGTCACTGGATATGTTCTCTGATAGTTGTGATTATGTCCATTTAACACCAAGTCAACACCATGTTTATCAAACAGCGGGTGGTAAATGTTTCTTAACTCATTTTTCGCTGGATGTGTTGAAGGTGAAGTGTAAAATGGTCCATAATTGGTCACCACTATCCAATCAATATTTTCGTTTGTAGATGCCTCTTGTAAATCCTTCTCAATGAACTTGTACTGATCAGAAGTAACATTAAAGTCAGAAAGTGTAGACATCACGACAAAATGTACATGTCTGTAATCAAACGAATAGTAGAGGTCATCCAATCCGAAAACATCTTTATACTGATTTAATTTCGATTTCCCATCTTTTACTTCAGAATACCCAAAAGTTATTTCTAGCCTGTCATCGAATGGAGAAACTAAGTCTAGCCAACAACTAGCAGCACTATCAACAGAAAGGTCTCCTAGTGGCAGCATCAACTCCGGTTTCTTCTCTTTCATACCATTGATTGTATTCTTGGCATTTTTCGAACAGCCGTAATCTCCTGCTGCAACAAAATTAAAATCTTCAAGTTTGGTATCGCCCGCGTCGGCAAAATTATAGTCGTAGTTTTTCTCTACTTCTTTTTTCTCGTCGTCCTTATCATCATCATCATCATCTTTCTCATCACTGAAATGTTCTCTAAATTTTTTGATGGCGTTGTCGATTTCTTTCTTTAAATCATTCTTTTTAGGCTTGGCTTCTGCAGTATGGTCCTCAT
>JARBAW010000027.1 GCA_029237505.1 Nitrososphaerales archaeon | reverse complement strand
TGACACATCATTATCAAACCATTTTTTTGCGGTCATACCTAGACATATTCTATATCTATATTTATAGGCAATTCAAATGTGTGTTGTTAGATTAGAAATTCTAATTCCCATCTAAGATAGTCTGGAGTAAATTTTCTTCCCTTATTCGAGACTAGTACCTATCAAAGTGGTCCCAACAGTATTTCTTAATATGCTTTTTAGGGTTCAATGTGTGTAATTCAACAATTCAGCAACTATACATCCTGGACGTCCAGAACATCTTGTACAACCGGCCGGCCAAAGAATAGATAACTATTTCAAGGCATCTATTATTTTTCTAGTCTCGTCCAGGTCAAACGCCTTCAGAGTGGTAATTCGCACATTGCCAAGCGCTCCAGTAGAAAGTGATACAGACATTGCAGCCTCATCGCTGGGCAATTCTGCCGTAATCACTATGTCAAATTTTCCAAAAGTATACAATATATCTGTCAACTTTCCTCCTTTCTTCTCTAGATATATCTTAAAGGATTCAGCACGTTTTATCGTGTCCCTTACGTTCTTTAATCCTTGATCCGTCCATCTTAAGAGTAAAACATATTTTCCCATTTGGTATGATTATAGGGTATCAATTATTTATTGTTGTCTTTATATGACACTTACGGGTTTGTATCGGAAGTCTTTAAACAGATTAGCATGAATAATTCTCTAGAGAGGCGTTCTTCACCGGATTTGTCTTCTCATAGGGCGGTTAGATATCCTCTGCCGTCCTGTCTACCAATATCAGCGTCTCGGCTGTCTAACTTGCTTTGATCATTTTCTAGATTTATCTACCTAATGAGATATCACTGAAAATAACGGTCCTTCTAGAGGATATTGAAACTTTCATGTTCCTGTATTAACCCTCTAGCTTTATTTTAGCAAAACATCTATTGCATTTTAGTATCAATAGGTCATTGTTCTTGTACAAAACCGTAAATTTTTTAGCGCCACATTCTTTACATATTGGACACGCTCTTTTTGGTTTTGCCATGTTGCATTACCGATGTATTATTTTACTGATTATTTAACTTCAGGATATTGTCTAATTTCTCCTATTCCATCCTTTTGAGTTTCAAAGAGTACTTTTATTCTCTTCACCCCATCAAGGTCCAGGATAGTTTTGTGAACTGCATTTGGTACAAAATCTCTCCATTCTTTATTCATCACAATATTCATCCTAATATTGGTACCATTGCAATGACTCTTGTTATGAAATACTGGAGAATGAACCACACATGTCTCTGAACCACTAGATACCAGCTCCTGAACAAATTTGTTTCCAGAATATATTGAATCAAACTTCGGTAACATTGATCTTAGGTGTTGGATCCAGATTGCATTATTCTCCAAATTCAATATTGGCAAGATATACACCTTGCTGAGATCAATTTTTGATTCGACTAATGAATTGTGAATAAAGTAAATTCGCTCCCCTGCGGTAAATGGATTTGAAAATGTGAAATTAAATTGAGAACTTCCTACTGCTATTATCAACTCCTCACATTCGTCTAATATTTGATGTGCAAGTTTCAGATGACCATTGTGAAAGGGCTGAAATCTTCCTATCATTAGTCCGGAGGACATTGTTATCTATTATTCAATTTATCTACTTGTTCTTTTATCTTGTCATTGTCAATCCTCTTGAAGATTGGCTCAATTTGTCCTAATTTGTGGCCTGGTTGTAAGAGTATGGTTCCAATTGAATCCCAAATTTGCTCATGAATATTCCCCTCCAATGACATTTGTTTCCAAATTTGCTCTGCAGAAAATGGGATAAACGGAGCAAGGAGTATAGACAATGATCGAACAGCATTAATTGAAACATAAAGCGTGGTAGCTGATTGTTCTGGGTTCTTCCATGGCTCTTTTCTTTGAAAATATTGGTTGAAGATTGATGAAAAAGTCAGAATACTCTTTAATGCTTTATCAACTTCGTTACTTGAAATTAATTCGCCAACTTTTCTTCCGATTCGTTCTATTTCTATCAATGCATTTTTATCAAGTTCATCATAGCCGGTTGGGGCAGGTATTTCATTACGAAAATTTTTCTTGATAAAAGTCAATGTCCGGTTTACAAAATTACCAATATTTGCTATTAATTCATTGTTAATCCTTTTCTCAAAATCATACCAATCAAAGTTAATGTCATCCTGAGAAAAACTGCAAATTGACGCAATGTAGAAACGTAGATAATCTGGATGGAATATATTTACAAATTCCCTCAATCCTATATACCAATTTCTGCTCTTTGAGATTTTATTATTTTGCAGCATTAGATGGCCACGTGTTGGTATGAAATCCGGTAACTTGTATTCTTGTTTAATACCAATTCTAATCGCAGGCAAAAACAGATAATGATGATATACAATATCCTTTCCGATAAAATGAAATATTTTAGAATTGTTCCACTTTTCCCTTGCCTTATTGATATCCCCTAAAAGATCAATGAATGAAGATATGTAACATAAATGATTATCAAACCACCCATAGAAAACTTTATCTTTTTGTGCCTTACCTTCAATTGGAATGTTAATCCCCCAAGGAATATCTCTTGTTACATCCCAATCTTGCAAACCTTCCACTATCCAGTTGAGAACATATTTTTTCACATCTTGTTGGAGCAATTTATTTTCCTTCAGCCAGCTCTCAAGAACATCGGCAAAATTTGACAATTTGAAAAAATAATGATTGCTTTCTTTTTTAACAGGGGGAAGTCCACAAATAGCACATTTTGGGTCTAGTATTTTCTCGGGTATTCTTCCACATTTCTCACAAAGATCAGAATATTGGCCCATGGCATCACAATAAGGACACTTACCTACTACGTAACGATCAGGTAGAAATTTCAAATCCTTTTCACAATAATACTGGACAACAACTTTCTCGTAAATTAGATCATTCTTTTTCAAGATATCAAAGACGTACTGAACAAATTTCCTGTTAGTTTCAGAGCTTGTCTGTGAAAAGGAGTCAAAGTTTATTCCAACCAAGTTAAAATCTTGCAAGTCCTTATCATGCCAGTATTTTACATACTCATGAGGCTCTATTTTCTTTTTTTCAGTTTCAATAAGAATTGGTGTGCCAAAGTCATCTGATGCACACAGATAATATACTTCTACTTGGTTTAGTCTTAGAAATCTCCGGAAAATATCTGCCGGTAGATATGTAGATGATATATGACCCAGGTGGATTTCTCCATTTGCGTATGGCAGTGCACTTGTTATTATTACGGGGCCTGATTTGGAATTCAGCACAGCAGAATCATTGATGATAACAGGGAATTAAAACTATCTGAATTTGCAATTGCACAAACTGTTAGGTCCCATAATATGCCAAAGTTACGACCAACTAGTTATAACATATTATCATGGACTATTATCAGATGAAAAATATGAACCTAATTGACAATGGAAGAAAGTCTTGGGAATGGGCTACCTCTCATATGCGAATTATGGGTGCAATTGTAAACCAACATGTTAACGATAAACCCTTAAGCGGTCTGAGGTTGGGACTTTCATTACACATTACAAAAGAAACTTCAGTTCTTGTAACCGCCGCAATTGAACTTGGAGCTAAAGTTTCATTATGCTCAGCAAATCCATTGTCGGTACGCGATGATATTGTAGCATTTCTCTCCTCTTGTGGGGTAAAAGTATATGCCTGGAAAGATGAAACAGAACGTGAGTATTACGATAACTTGAAACAAGTTCTAGAAAATAATCCTCACATAGTTACAGATGATGGAGCAAATCTTCATGTGATGGCACATAAGAATAAAACGTTTGGCATATTGGGAGGAACGGAGGAAACTACGTCGGGAATAACAAGACTAAAAGCTCTAGAAAAAGAGGGAAAATTGAGATATCCTGTTATTGGAGTAAATGAAGCTCATACTAAACACTTATTTGACAATCGCTATGGAACAGGTCAAAGTACATTAACTGGAATTATTAAATTGACAAATGTTCTGATTGCAGGTAAACATATTGTTATCTTCGGATATGGTAATGTCGGCAGAGGAGTAGCAACAAGGGCAAGGGGAATGGGCGCCATCGTTACTATCGTTGAGGTAGATCCGCTCAAGGCATTAGAAGCATATATGGATGGATATGGAGTAAAGAAAATCGATCAAGTTGTTCAAAATGGTGATATTTTTATAACATGTACTGGACAGAAGAATGTTATATCAGAAAAGCATTTCAAAAAAATGAAGAGCGGTGCATTACTAGCAAATGCAGGACATTTTGATAACGAAATAGAGGTAGAAAAACTGTTTTCAAGTTCGTATGAACATTATTCAATTAAGCAATATTTGGATTGTTTCAACATAAATGGAAGAAGAATTATCCTCCTCGCCAAGGGTAGGGTGGTTAATCTGGTAGCAGGAGAGGGTAATCCACCGGAGGTAATGGCTATGTCATTTGCAAATCAGCTTCTCTCCATATTACACATTTTCCAGCATCATAAAAGAATGCAAAAAAAGGTTTTTTCTGTTCCTGAAAAAATAGATAATAATGTAGCGAGATTGTCACTAAAGTATCTGCATATAAGTATTGATAAGCTAAACGCCGTTCAGAGAAAATATGCTCAATCATACTGAAATCTAATTAGCGTACTTTGCAATATTCCTCTACTTTCATAAAATTTGAATACTTTTCAATCGTTCTAAATTTCAGGTTAGTAATGCATAATATTTTATAAGTGATAGAAACTTAAAAAGTCAAATATGACTTGGATGCGAGCTGCAAGTATTGAGGAGTTTGATAAAAGAACTGGGAAAGAAGTAAATCTCAGTGGAAATAGAATTGCAATATTTAGATCGAAAGATAAATTCTATGCAATAGAAGCGTTGTGTCGACATCAGGATGGATCACTTGCTCCCGGAAAGATAGATGGCGAGGTAGTTGAATGTCCACTACATTCATGGCATTATAACATACGCACTGGAGATCTATTAGATTATCTAGAAGGAGTTAAGTTAAAAACTTACAAGATTGATTTAAAGGGTAAGGATATCTATATAGACGTTTGAATAAAT
>JARBAW010000169.1 GCA_029237505.1 Nitrososphaerales archaeon | reverse complement strand
ATGTTGAAAGGTTGAAAATATTTATTTAACTTGCAAACGGTTATTTTCCAGCCTTTTTATCTGTTTTATCTGTTTTATCTGTTTTATCTGTTTTATCTGTTTTATCTGTTTTATCTGTATTGCTAGGTTCCTTCGCCAGTGTCTCCGTATCCGTCTCGACTTCCGCAGTAAGTGGTAAGTTTCCTTCAGTGAGTAAACAGTTTATCTGGTATATTTCTTCAGTAATCATATTTCCTCGTACCAACTTTCTTTTCCTGATGCCCTCGCGATCATCCCTCATTCCTGCACCTTTTGATAGCAACACGTATTTTTTTACACCACCGTGGACATCACTTCTAATTGGTGTTCCGGATTTATCGCTGCCTCCTCTTAGTTGAATCTTACCTGAAGGTATACCAACAACTGAAGAATCAATAATCTCTCCTACACGCAGACCAACCAGCGGTTGGGCTTCCTTATCCTTTAGTTCCTTACTAACACTTTTACCCTTCTTATCGGAAATGATTACCTTAAACTGAGTCAACATGAAATGAACCTTTGGAGCGTTAATTAATCTTTACGAACTGAATTGTCCTAAATACTTTAATAAATGATTATTTGAAAAATATATAGTGCAGAACGCAGATAAGAAGGTCGAAAAAGAAAGACGGTGTATACGATGTGGTTTTACAATGTTCAGCCTTCAAAGCTGTCATTTGAGATGTGAGAATTGTGGATCAGAGCTTACATGTTCTGATAAAGGTCTATTTTGGTAATCAAGAATCAAGTTCTCGTCAATTAATTTGCATCTAGTTTGCAAAATCTTCGCCAACGATTAATTACTGATCTCGAGTTAAACCAAACTTTAGATGCTTCCTCTAAACTCAAAATTATCAGCCATATTTTCTGCCTTTATCTTCATTTCCTCTATATAATTTTGATAACTTTCAGAATAACCGCAATTCTTGCAATTTATAGTTGACATATCTTCACTAACTTGTGCTTTGTCATTGCATTTGGGACACTTTGCGTCTAGCAAGTCAACTTAGAATGACATTTGCTTACTATTATATTTTGATCGATCAAGTCTGGATGTTTGATTGTGCCAATAGTGGAGTTGCCCTGATAACTATGATATCTGAATTAGGATTGTTTTTGTCCAGTTTTTCAAAATCAGATTTTGAACATGAAAGAACAATGAGCTTTTTTTCGCTAGAGTAGAAATCAAACATAGCATCCTGTCTTTCCACATCGCCCACATAATCTTTCAATCTTAATTCTAATCTTGAGAGGATTTCTAATCTGTCGCCTCTCATTTCATTCGGATCAAAGGTCCAGGAAATTATGGCTTTTGTTTTACTTGCTTTTAATTCATATTTCTTGAGAATTATTTTTATTTGTTCAGTCAGATGTTTTATGTAGTTCTCAACTGTAGCAATATTACCTTTGAGTAAAAGTGTAAGGGGAGAGATTCCAGTTAAGGATGATAGAATAGTATTCAAATCAAATAAACCACTTACAAGGTCATCAAGATACATATTATCAAATGATTGACTTTCCATCATCTGAGATTGAAGCGTATCATTTGCAAATTTACAAATCTCAAAAATTGGCGACATCAATCCATAGTGTCTTAGAATTCTGATACAGTAGATATATTCTGCAGATTCAATGTCTACTACCTTCATTTTATTTTCAGGGTGAAGTTCACTTAACATATTTTCAAGATTTGCATCCATGTCGGATCGTGTTCCAATAATAGACTCAAAGACAGTTGCGGAAATGGAGCTAATTGGTAGGTAATAATAGAAAATATTTTTACCTACACTGAGACCGGTTCGATGTTCAATCAACGTTATGTTTTCATTATTTACACCAAGGCCAGCGGGAACTGTGTATATTATGGAACTATCTTTGTTTACATGCTTTATTACATCTTGAAATTTAGATCCAATGTGGTTCTTTGCATCGGGCCATGATTTTCTAATTCGGGGTGTAAAGAAAATAAATGATGCGTTGTTGATAGCTACATCAAATGGCTCAAAATCCAAAAGAGTCTCATCCTGAATAAATGAGGTTACACTAGAATATGTCTTGGCAATATCTGGCTTGAGTGTAATTGCCATCCCTGATGAGTCATCAATGATTGAGACCGGAATTCCTTTGTTGGAAATAAGAGAGGCAATCTTGTATCCCTCTGTACTTAGGCCATACACCGCTACTTTCAATGAACTAGCACTCACTGCTATTTTTCAACCCCTATCAGCATATTTTTGTTCCTGCACAAAATTAAGACTGGTTGAAGAAAAGTTTTTTCCATGTGTCCGCTTATACATGGTGCGTGAGAATCTGGTTTGATGTTTTGACCCCAAAACAAGTTATGTTTTTCAAGCATTCAGTGGATCTTTTAAGAGAAAAGGATCATGAACTGTTATGCACTGGAAGAAATTATCGCGAATGTGTAAAATTATCTAGACTAAAGAAATTAGATCTTAAAATAGTGGGCAAGTTCGGCGGTTCATCAAAGTACGAGAAACTAAGAGCAAGTTCAGGCAGAATCTTTGATTTGGCAAAAGAGATAAAAGAGTTTGAACCAGAACTTTGCGTCAGTTTTTCGTCACCAGAAGCTGCTCGAGTAGCATTTGGTTTGGGAATTCCTCATGTTACGTTTAGTGACTCGCCTCATGCCCTTGCTGTTCAAAAGTTGACTATTCCGTTTGTAAATTATCTTTTATGCCCGTGGATAATACCATATTCCGCCTGGAAAAACCTGGGAATTTCAAAGAATCAAATAATTCGCTATCATGCTCTTGATCCAGTAGCCTGGATTAGAATCGATACAAAGCTGAAAAATAAAAAAAAATTAAGGAGAAGATACGGTATTGAAAAAAATCATACTATAGTCATAAGACCGGAAGAAAGTCAAGCATCCTATTTAATTGACAAGAAGAGTAATGTCGATACAATATTAGAGTCAATCGTCGAAAACTTTCACCACAGCTCAGATATTCTTGTATTGGGAAGATATGAAGATCAAATAAGCCGTCTTAAAGGAAAATATGGTGATAGGACAAAGGTCTTGGAAAACGTGGTTGATGGCATGGAGCTAATAACTTTAGCTGATGTGTTTGTTGGTGGGGGCGGTACCATGACTGCTGAGTCTGCTCTTCTTGGAAAACCGACCATCTCTGTTTCTCCAATTAAATTCTATGTTGACACCTATCTGGTCAAAATGGGCCTAATTCGAAAAATCTCAAATCCCTCAAAGATTGTACAACTATTGCACCAGATGCAATTTGACAATAAATTCCGCACAGAACAAGAAGGTCGAGCAAAACGAATACTGAATCAAATGGAAGATCCTGCAGATAAACTGATGAAAATCATCGACAAATTCGTAAATTTATAAATCAGATATTCGATAAAAAAATGTCCGGCAGCCCGGTAGAGAATTTTTAAATTCGCTGAATGTAGTGGCCAAGCATAGAGGCCTTTGGAGCCTTTGACCCCAGTTCGAATCTGGGCCGGGCTAATTTGATCCTCTCTTTTGATACTAAAAATACAATTAAAAATCTGTCTTGGGACCATTTTATTTGGCATAGCTAACTGAACGCTGACAACATATAGCTGGGCAACATGTACCAAACATACCACATCGTTAACCAATTGAATTAGTATTGAAGTGGAATAGCCAATTCAAACTTTACCTTTTGAAGAACACAACTTAAATATTATATTCTTTTGTGGTATCAATAAGTTCATTAATATTTGAAAAAAGCTGCAAGAATCTTAGACCCTTTTCAGTAATTTTGTAAAGATGCTCATCCTGCTGAAGTATTAATAAACCATTTTCCAACATTATGGAAAGATATTTTTTGAGTTGATAATGAGAGAGAAAGGATTTGTACATTATGGTAGTTATGCCCACTCCTTTTGGGTCATTTGCAGATTGCAAAATTGATGCAAAAATGTCCGTCCTGCTTCTGTATTTCATTTTAAATGCTTTTATAAATACACAATAAATTTAATATGTCTTGTGGATAAGTGCGCGCACAGGCCGGCCAGCATGATTTGCAAAAAGTAATAAGCAAACAAAATTATTATTCTTCAGAATTGGAAGATACCCAAATCAAATACATAATAACTCAACTCTCAGATAACGGTATTAACATTACTTTGTCTATGATTGAAGATATCGAGCTTGAATCAGTATCTCAACAGCAACT
>JARBAW010000168.1 GCA_029237505.1 Nitrososphaerales archaeon | reverse complement strand
TTGAATTTGATTTCTTGTATATTTCAATTTGCTTGTGGACTTCTGATTCCAAATCACTTAGTTTCAATGGTTTTTGTAGAAAGCCGTTTATGATTTTTTTCTTGATATATTCCTCAAACACTTTATCATTCACCTCAAATGCAGTCATGAGTAACGTTCTTACCAAGGGATTTTCCTTTTTTATTTTATAAACTAACTCCATGCCATTTATGCCAGGCATTCTTAAGTCTGTGATAACAACAGCATATTTACTTTTATTCATCCTGAAGTGTTCAAAGGCAGATAGAGGATCTGTAAACGTGAATATTGATAGCCCTTTAATTCTGCTTAATGCGTCACGAAACAAATTCACAATATCTATTTCATCGTCTACAATGGCCACTAGCCATTTCTTAACCACCAAGAACTAACAACCTTCTGTTCATTTAACTTTGATTCCTGAAACTTGACGTCTATAATATGGTCAAACATATTAATAAACAATGATATGCAAGTTACTAGACTTGCCACGTACATTAGCAACGTAGTTGAACTAAGCTTGACTATAGCCTTTGGCTTGGCTAGATACATGATCTAATAGATGTTTGTTTCCTGCACAAATCACATACAATCGCTAGTTTCGTATAGCAGACAGGAACCAATTTGGAAGTATGTTTTTGTTTACTTTGATAAAGTAGTTAAATGCAGAATCTAAGACATATGTTTTGGCCCAATCATCCTTAGACCTAATAGACCTCCCATATGCTTGAACTAGTCTTAGTGCAGTTTGCCAATAATACCACTCCTTGTTAATTTTCCTTTTCTCTGAGGTCCACTTGTCAGCTATGTTCGGATAAGGGACTTTTGTAATTATTTGAAATCGGGACAGGTGATCCTTTAAGTCAAGTCCAGTATGAAGGGAGGGAGAAATAAGTACGGTAGGCTTTTTGCTTTCTGAATGCTCCCTTATGACTTCGTCTCTTTCAATTTCTGGATCAGTTAGAATCAATCTCCTTGAATTAGTTTTGGAAAGATTGTTCTTGATAAAATTTAACTGATCATATGAACTTGTATGAATTATTCCTTTGTCGTTACTATGTATATGCATTATATTATCTATTGCTCGCGATATCTTTGACTTTACGTCCGTCTGTTGCAAATTACTAAAATTGAGATATTCTACACTAAGAGGAAATATCGGCCTATTCTCTACAGGAAAATCAGACGGTATTTGTATAAATTTAGTACTATTATCATCAGATGTTAAGCCAAGGTTTCTTTCAAATGTTTTGTCATTCAAAATTGTGGCACTCATGATAAGAGTTTTTGGGCATTTTTCCACTACTGCTTTTATATATTTCGAAGGATCCAATGGTTTCAGATCTACTCTGGTAACATCGTAATTCTCTTTATGCACTTCTGATACTATCCAATTATTTGGGCTCGACAGTATATTATTAATAGTCCTTGTAAGTTTATCGATATCTTGTACAATATCAATTAATAATTCCTTATCAACGTCTAGATTTTTTCCATTTTCAATTCTAATATTTAATTCAAGACTCGCATCATCTTCAAACAGTTCTGATGCACTCACTATTCTCTTATGTTTAGATGGAGATTTCTTCACAGGGTCATATCCGTATTTTTCATTTCGTTCCTTTATCAGTGAGTTCGCTAAAGATTCGTAACCAATTAAAGATAGTATAGTTCGCTCCAAATCAATCAAAAATTCCAACCACCAAGTCATATCATATCCATAATCTATCATCTTAAAATCATGAATATATCGACGCCATCGTTTCTTTGAGATCGAAAGTCCCCTAAACTTTACTATTTCAGTTTCGAGTAGATGAGCTTCATCCAATACTAGCAATTCTCTATGTTGCATCATATTCTTGTTAGACAGTAACGACAGGAAAATAGAGTAATTAAATATCGAATGACTAGCTCTCAACGCCTGAAATAATTGATCAAAATAGTAACACGGATTCCATTCACGAGGATTACTAAAATTCTGTAAATGAATCCAATTTACATATTCATTATGATAATATTGTAATTTATCCCCACTAATGAAAATTCTTTCATTTTCCTTCCCCTTGTTGTCAATCTTGTAATCATTTATGAAAGTTCTGTATTTGCATCCAGAACCTTCCATAGATTCATCAGACAAACATGGACCATAATCACAAGATGTATGTTTGCATTCTATATCTGTTCTTGAGTTACAGGAAGAACATAGGTATTTTCCACCTTCTATGAAATCTTCCTTCACCCTACACTGGAAATTGCTTTTACCTTTTGCAATTTTTAGAAAGTGGTAATCACGAGAGTATTGAGTTTGTAGATCCTTTGTTGCGGTGCATATGTAGCTTGATCCTAGTGTTCGGGCAATAGTTATGGCAATCGCGCTTTTTCCAAATCCAGTTGGTGCTTCCAGAATGATATGCTTGTAGCCGGAATTGAAAGCCTCACAAATCTGCCTAATAACACCATCTTGATTATTTCTAAACACAGTATGAGGAAAATTATTCAAATATTCATTGGCGTCTATCGTTTTACCCAAGTATAGAGAAATGAATCAAGAGTTTGCTGAAATAAATTTTTCTTATTTATTATTGTTTTAAAATGCTCCACAATAATCAATTGTCAGTAATGGGCAATGTGCATAACTTCTATCACAACTTTTAATTGCAAGTACGACTTATATGAACCCATTACTCAAGATCTTCCATATACCGTATGAAAATCCATTATATTTTGATATCAATCTTAATTTTCTTATCATTATCAGCCTTTATCCCTCATTTTGTTTCCCACGGACATCTCACACATACACCTCACTACAATGGAGGATCAAATCGTGACGGAATTGGAAAATACTATCCTTACATGGCACTAGACCCTGAGTATGCTGTACCAAACGAGCCGACACAGATAACTTTCAGCGTACAGGATTTTGCTGGAAGTGATGTGTATGATATTGAAACAATGGTAGAGATTTATCAAGAAAGTACCGGCGAGAGGGTGAAAGGATTCCCTTGGACCGTTCGAGATATAGGGGATTTTAATCTATATTATGTGTTCGCCAATCCGGGAGGATATGAAATAGTGCTTAGTATTGCCAACGATGACAAGATGGTGAATCATAATCAACTAGACGCACCAAGATCGATTCTTTCAAGCATATCAGATTGTAATTGTCAACGTGTGATATTCAATGTTTCCATTTCTGATTCATGGGGGCTAGTTAGAAATTCCCTTCTAGTTATTTCAATACTGATCCCAATAATAGTTCTGGGTCTAGTCCTTGGTAGAACTTATTTGAAGAGGAGAAATGAGCAATCAGTTTCAAGAATGGTACCAGAAAAGGAAACTCTGAAATACGTCATCATGTTGCTTGCAATAGCTGGAGGCCTAGTACATTTAGCCATATTCCCCGAACATGGATCTCAACAAATCTATTATTCAGTTTTCTTAATGGCAGCTGCAGGGGCTCAGCTAGCATATGGGATACTGTATATTCTAATCAATTTTACATCCGAATCTTACACTGGTAACAATAGGAAATTTATTTTAAGTCAATACAGAAAAAGAGTAGCGTTGAATTTATTTGGTTTTATTGGAACATCAGTCCTCATAGGGCTTTATGCGTATTCGGTCATAGTGGCCCCTCCACTATCACCAGACAATAAATCAGAAAGTATCGATATGGCAGGGATTATGGCCAAAGCAGTCGAAATTCTTTTGGTAGTTGGAATAATTTACCTGATAAAATGGGAAAAGAAAAGAGTAGATAAGATGCTTGTCACTCCAAAGTAAGATACCAGTTTAGGCAATATCATGGGTCGTTCCAAAGATGAATTTTTCAGTTTAATTCATCTTCCGAAAGGATAGAATTTTTTGAAACCCACCGTACCAAGTTAAGTGCTACATATTTTTTACCCTGTCCAGTATCTTATTTATCAATTTATCATGATCCGCCGATTTATCGATTGATACGAGAAGCAAGTTCTCTTCAATTGGGATGGTCAAGAGCTTTATTTTCTCTCTTTCAGAGAATGTGTATAGTACTTTACCAAAAACATTATCAAAATCTCGTCTTAAGATATTATTGATGGCATAACCCAGGTAGAGCCTGATTGACCCATCATCTTTCTCCAAAGATGGTGTTCCTTTTTTCATATCCCCTACAATCAATTTCCCCATCTGGTCTATCATGCCAACAAATCTTATTTTCTCATCAATCTCAAAAATGCTATTACATAATGCAGGCAAATCGTATTGCATATCCTATACTGATTACGACAGACGTTATAAAGACACCTAGCTGCAAATGGATAAGGTAGTTATTATCACATGTAGAAATGATTTGAGCAATTTATGAGAATCTTCATGGATCAACATAGAGAAGGAAAAGTCTGAACTGAAATATCAGTCAGGATAGCAAACGCATACTTGCCAGCTCCGAATAACTGTGCAATCCAGGCTGACGACAGGAATATCACCACAATTTTCGAAAGAACTTTTTTCGGCGGTTTTAGTCTGTTTATACTGATCATTAAT
>JARBAW010000167.1 GCA_029237505.1 Nitrososphaerales archaeon | reverse complement strand
TACCCGAAAAGACAAGACACCAAGTTCTAAAAGTCCTAAAAGTTACACAGTTTTCTGCTATTATCGTTTTTATCGTTCTAGTAAGTCATGGATTAATCTTGATGTTCACTGATAAACTCCATGATGATCCAGTAGTGTACGTATTCATAATCCCCCTCATAACAGCACTTGCTGTTCTCGGTGTCGATACGGCAATGGTATGGAGGGAACACCATAACTAATTTGTACCATCACCCGAAACGCAACAGAATAAGAAAAGTCCTCATAACGCAGCAGAACCTGAAAAAGAAATACTCATCAGATTCTGTATAGCGAGACGGAAATTTCCGTCTAATTATCAGTATTACCAGTCCCAGAATAATCACTAGATCTTAAATTATTCGTGTTTATGAGCTCACAATAGTTTAGAATCTATTTTACCATGTTGTTTTAGTTTATGTTTTAATTTATCAATTTCTTTCTTCAAATCCATGACCTGCTCAGCCAGCGCTGCTATAGCGTCAGTATTTGAAATATTGCGATCCGATAATTTATCAATTTCTAGTTCTTTATTTACTAGTTGCTTGCTAATAGCATTTTCAATGTTACTATGTTCTACTACAAGAGACTCGATTTTGTCTCTATATTCCTGGTCCTTTCCTATTGTCAAAAAATTTACAGCCTTTAGATAATCATCGAGCAATTCCTTTTCTGTTACTCTATAGTACGAATCTGAAATTCCTATCGAGTGTCCCATTAAAATTTCGATATTAATGCTTTTCATTCCCGAAAGTTCGCATCTTGTTTTAAACCATTTTCTAAACCCGTGATTTGTTTGAAATTCATATCTTTTGTGTTGCAAATCGCTTTTTTTCCTAATACCTTGCGACCACAAAGTACGCTCAATCAATCGTTTTATCCCAGTCGACTTGAGTTGCGTTGGTTCCGTCACGACGCCGTGATAATATCCTTGTTTCGTGTTCCATAGTTGCCTCATTAGCCAAGAGTATTTGTTTATTGCCTCGCCTGCTTCCGATCTATATTGCATCCATTTTTCTAATTCGAAATAAGCCTCAGATGTGATGAATGTATAGTATTCTTCTTCGTCTCCAGAGTATACTGTTACTCTTGCTGCTATGGTATTGCCATCTTTGACAATTGGCACTATATCTTTCCATCGTAAATAGTCCCAAGCTCCAAGTCTGATTCCTGAGGATGACATTACATATAGGATAGCCTTCATTCTTCTGTCAGGATATTCTATCATCTTGCGAATTTCCTCTATTGTGGGAGCTCTGTCATCAGCGAACTTTCTAAATTTTGGTAACCCTCGCGTTATTTTTTTCCAAGGAACAGGAACGTCAGACATCTCGCAAAACAATTTAATCGCCTTAACAAAATTCCTTAGAGTTGCAGCTGATATTTCTTGCCGTTGAACTCGCTCCTTTTGAAATTGTAAGAAACTAACAACTTTGTTGAACGCCCAGTCAGAGTCTTTAATACCTGCGGCGGCGAAATAGTTACATCTGTTTTCTATCGTTTCCCCTGGAAGTAAATCAATAAAATCAAATAAAGTTCTGAGCCTCCTAAGGTAATAGTCTCTTGTTATTTGAGTTCTGATACCAAATACAAATAAGGAATATGCATCTGCTAGTGATGCCAGATCTGTAGTCATATTTTTCTCCATTTTCTCACTATTTCTATTTGTGAATCCAATTAGAGAACTACTAGAAGCATGGGGCCAGTGGGATTTGAACCCACGACCGCCAGCGCCCCGGGCCAATACCTCGAAGAAATATTATCGAATCATTCGAGTTGGTATCCTTGACCAAGCTAGACGATGGCCCCTACGACTTAGACAAATGGAGAGCTTTTTAAATGTAGTATTATCATGTCTTCAACATCAAATTAAGAGTAGCATCCTACGTATTTGAAATTCTGATTCATAAATAGCAAAATGAAGAATTTAAATCCAATTAATTTGGTTATGCTAGTACTGCATATACAAAATGGACTACACTAACTACCTTTCCACATTGTATGATTATGAAAAAAAAGATGTAGGAAGTGAGGAAAAATCAATTTTGTTTAAAGTGATAAACAATGTCGATCTTTCTGCGCAAATAGGATCTTATCTGAAGCTAAGAGACAAGAATCAGATCGGCGACAGTTCAGCTATGTCAAGATTACTGGGGCTCAAACTTCTATCTGAAAAAAAGGGACTGATATTAAGGGGCATGAGAAAATATCAATTAACAAGTATCGGGTTATTCTATGTCCTTAACGAAACCAGAACATATCCTCCAAGTCTTTTGAAAAAGTATAGTGACGATCCAGTTCTGAAAGCTCTTTTGTATCAGTATTTTGAAGTAGATACAATATCCACCAGTACGGGAAGATTTTTTTCACTCATAACTCATTATTTAAGACAATGTTGTAGAATAACATTGAACTGGTTGGAAGATACACAGAACTCTAATGAGGAACACAAAAATAAACTAATGAATCATTTACTTTTTGAATTAGAATTGAGTGCAAAACTGCTGGCGTTAAGGATTCTAATTACTTACTCTGATTCAAATATTCTCACTCATACTCCAAAATCGGAATCTGGTGATTCGGATGTTGCATATTATGAGATTGAAAGCAATATGAAAGAAACCCTTGCAAGAGATAAGAAATTCATCGAACTCTTGCACAAAACAAATGCAGACTTTAAGAACGGCTTTAAGGAATTCACTAATTCTAAATAGTTATCAGTATCCTACTTTGCATCCGCGGGCCTTTTTTCTAAAGTAACTTGGACCTCCAAAGGCTTTCCGTCCCTGATGACACCAAGACTTATTGTATCTCCGTCAATCTTGTTATTTGCTATGTATGTTGACATGTCTCTCAAATTGTCTATTGGTTGTTTGTCTGCAGATATGATGATATCTCCACCCAGCTCCACTGATGTTCCATTAATATCTGTAATCCTGTAGCCACCTTCCATTCCTGCTTTGTCTGCAGGCCCATCAGTAATAATTCCTACTACCAAGATTCCTGTAGTCTGATTAACATTTAGTTGAGATGCAATATCTTCATCCATATCAATACCATCAATACCCAACCACAATGGTTCCTCATTGAGATTTAATGGTCTTTCAGCAAGTACCACCTTTATTGTTTGGAGTTTACCATCTCTTATAACAGTCAAATTAACATCCTGTCCTACTTTCTTTTGTTGCTCCAAATATACTAATATGTCGTCAATTTTGGAAACGTTTTGATTGTCAATCTTGACAATGACATCCCCAAACAAATTGGTCTTTCTTCCATTAATATCTACCATCTTGTTTCCTCCTTGAATTCCAGCTTTAGATGCTGGTCCTCCAGGACTGGTATCAATTATGAGAAATCCCTTAGTCGAATTCAGCTTCATGATTGAGGCTATCTGTTCATTAACATCTACACCTGAAATTCCAATCCACGGATGTTTGTACGTGTGCTCTGATATCAAAATTGGCACTACTCTTTGTAGAGTACTTGCCGGTATGGCAAATCCCACACCAGAATATTCACCAGTCATTGAAAAAATAGCGCTATTAATCCCAATTACTTGACCCCTCAAATTGAGTAGTGGTCCTCCAGAATTTCCGGGATTTATTGCCGCGTCTGTCTGGATTATTTCGGGTATGGAAAAAGATGTTGGAGGAACAATTGTTGCTCCTTCATCGGGTACTATTTCAGGACCTTGGGGTCCACCTGGATTCTGCGATGGTATGACCCTTCCTAATCCACTAACTATTCCCTCTGTCATTGAGCCCGAAAGTCCAAATGGGTTACCTATGGCAATCACGTGCTCGCCTATTTTAACGTCAGAAGAATTACTAAGGACCAGAGGAATCATTGTTTGATTTTTGGGATCCTCAATTTGAATGACCGCCAGATCAGAGAAGGGATCACTGCCGACAATTTTTGCCTTAAATGACCTTTCATCAAGAAATGTGACCGTAACATTGTTTGTGTTAGTATCATTAAGAGATCTATTGCGAACCACGTGATCATTTGTAATGATATGACCAGCTGTGTCGAAAACAAAACCTGATCCAAGTGCGGAAGAACGGGGATCTTGGTTAGATACGGTTATCTGTACTACTGAATTCTTTACTCTATCAAACAGTTTAGGCAATACTGTATCGTCGACTGCACCTGTTTGTGCATGAGAATTTACAGAAATAAAGCTAAAAACAACCAAAAATAGGATTGGAACTGCTAGAAACAATTGAAAATGTCTACGAGATAATTGGCCAATTGTGTTAGGCTCTATAAAAGAATTCACATGAATTCTACTCTAAAAAGTTAATTTATATCTATTGTTTTATGAATTTTGGAAATTAAGTATATCACACAACGTATCTCATAAATTATTGAGATTTAAATACCTGACAAATTGAGAGGAGATTTCTTATTCATCTTTTATTTTACTTAATTTTCTTTTAGATAAGTACGTGGAATTTTATATTAAGAATGTTGGTTACCATATATAAGTAATAGCTGAAATATCATTTGCAATAGGTATAGAAAATAGATGGATAGAGAAGTAGAGCGAATCATGAAATATTTGATAGAAGATAGAGCTGTACTAAAACTTCTACGAATACTAGAGAGGCAAGAAAATCATAGATATTCGCTAAGTGAAAGTGATAATGGAACATCTTATTATTCTAGAAAATACAAAACATGGGTATTACATGATAACTGTTTTCACTTAAATTAACAGCTTTAGTACGAACCTTTTCAAAGGGCAGTAGCCAATAAAGTAAACTTTGATATCAATATTAGATGATTTATTACTAATAATCAAAATTCTACATATTTTCAATGTTTTATCAATATATAGTAACGATACTACTCTTAGAATTTCAGGTGTCCTGATAATAGTGTTGTGTTGTTAATAATTGTTGTTAATAATTACATATCTTGAGAACTTAGGGGGCAACAATGCCATCATTGCTCTAGTATACGGATTTTATTTGTTGTAGCACTCTCCTAATAAGTGGATTAGATTACTCTCTTTCAACAACCAAAAAAATTTGCATCTGTGTTGTCTCTATCAATATCTTGTGTACATATTGCGAGGCTATTCAGACTTGGAGCGTCAAGTCAATTTGCCAAGTGCATTCTAACTCGTAATGATTCAAAAACATGGAATTAGTACTGAATTTGTAAATGTGTTCCAGAGAATAATTTCCATAAAGTATAAACGACCTAGCAGACAGTTATCGAACATCGTCTATTCTAGGAGATAGGCGTAACAACGCAATTGATTGGTGCATTATCATTTGATTGCACCAATCATTTGCTTCAGCTTATTTCGACTACTGAGTTCAACTTTTCTATTTACTACATGAAATAAATTAAATACCCTTTGTGGACCTAACATCGTATCAATGAATGAGGAAGATAATGGTCATGCAAAGAGCTATCTTCTG
>JARBAW010000001.1 GCA_029237505.1 Nitrososphaerales archaeon | reverse complement strand
GATAGACGTAACTAATTCAATGCCATAGAGCCCTCCGGTTGAGGAAACAGATTGCAAAATCGCTAACATGGATATGATTATGATGTCTTCAATCACTGCTACACCAAGAATGATTATTGATGTTTCTTCCTTGATCATACCAAGTTCATCTAATATGCGCATGACAATTACAGTACTAGTTACCGATATGGCCAGTGCCAGAAATAGACTATCAGATAAGGAGTAGTTCAGGGCTTGGCATACTAGAAATCCAATTGCAAATGTACCCAAGCCCTCGCTAAAAGCTATAACTAACGCCTTTTTTCCGATCTTTCTTAATTTTTCTATCGGAAATTCCATTCCTACAACAAACAATAATAGGATTACCCCAATTTCTGCAAACAAATTAAGAATATCAAAATTGCTTATCAGACTAAATGGTGGAGTAAACGGTCCGATTATCATCCCTGCAATAATATACCCTATTACCATTGGTTGCTTGAGTTTGTAAGAAACCATTGCCATTATGGAGGCCGCTATCATGATAATGGTAAAATCCTGTAAAATAGGACCAATTTCAATCACCATCTCATATCATCCTACCCGTATGCATTGTATTTTTGCTTATAAATATCTTGAAATCTTTTGAAGATTATTGGATCTATGGTTACGTAGTTTTTTGATCAAGTACTTTGCAAGAGACTAAAAACATACTAATAATATTAATAAACTTTCATTTCTCTTATATTTCATACGAACAACTGGATATCCAGCCCAATTAATAGAAAGTTACTATTATTCAGTAATAGTGGCTGGTAAAGTGGATTTAAAAGCTGGACAAATATTGTCAACCATTATGTTCGTCACTAAAACCTATCTTCGTGTGCTCTCCATCACAAAATGGTTTATTCTCTGATGCACCACAACGACATAAAGTATAGTGTTCTTTTGAAGCACCTTCCCCAAATTGGATGTTTTCGCCAATTAACTCAATTCCCCCAGTAATATGATAAGGCCCGTCTTTTAACACTGTAATGGTCGGATTTCTTCGCACCTCCGGATCTCTGTATTCAATACCATTTATGGAGTAACTCAATGCACCTGATGGACATCTTCTTATTGTATTTATTATATCATTAACTTTTGAACCGTCAGGATTTATCCATGGCCTGGAGTCTAATCTAAATACAGAAGGAAGGTTCTTAACACATTCGGCTGCATGTGAACAGATCTTTCTATTATCGTATACGGTAATTTCTTTTCCAGTGTAGTCACGCCTTCTATCTTTAATGCCTATTTTTTTTGAATCTTCATATTCACTATCTTCTGGAATCTTATTGGCACTAGAAAATCCAACCACACTGTGTGTTCCATCACAAAAGGGTTTGTTTTTGGACTGACCACATCGACATAACGCAATACCTACTACAGTCGACAGAGGGTCTCCTTTGAAATCTTGAAGATTGTAAACTACTTTCGGATTTAGATCATTTATCAAATAATATGGGCCATTTGAGAGCGGTACAATCCTTGGCTTCAATTGAGGTTCTTCATTATTATTAGATTTCAATGAATTGAATCATCTTATCCTGTTAATGCTAACACTATTAAAATTACTATCTGATGAAAAGTTGATCAACATAACACCATTTCCATTTTTCACCGGGTTCATACGATTTTATGAGCGGATGATCAGTAGATTCAAAATGTTTTGTGCCATGCTTATTAACAGAAGAATCGCAACATCCTACATGGCCACATGTTAGGCAAAGACGCAAATGTACCCAATCAGATCCAATTTTTTCGCATTCTTCACATCCTTTTGTATTTCCATCTATGTTTTGGTTAACGTAATTCATGTGATCGCATGAATCAGCAACTTTTTTGCTCATTTTGCATCATAGATATAGGCACGATGATATTTAACATTTGTGAGCTGTTATGTATAGATTCATTCGGTATCCTAGAAAGAGACCCATGTATCAAAGAAAATTACGAGTAAGAAACTTCTGTTTGTATCTCGGTAAGAATAATGAGATTTATTAGTGACAAGACTAATAGTTTTCTTGAAAGAATCGCAATAATTTCTAATTCGATCTGAAATTATAATGAAGTTAATGTGAATCGATACTAATGAAAGTATTGTTTTATTTTCCATATTTCCATGACATCTATTTCTAATAGTATGGTGTTTTGAATTTCATCGGATAGGACAATATTTATAGAGAATGTGCACTTGCTAATAGTGATTTAAGAATGGTGCTTCAATTAAAAAGATATGAAAATAATCCAATCATAATTCCAGATCAAACCAGTTGGTGGGAAAAGAATGCTGTATTTAACTGCGCAGTTCTTTTTGATGGTAAGGTGATCCATATGTTATATAGAGCAATTGGAGAGTATGAAAATTATGTATCAAGAATAGGTTATGCGTCAAGTAGCGATGGTTTTACATTCATAAAAAATAAGGAACCAGTATTATTTCCAGAATTGGATTATGAAAGATTCGGCATCGAAGATCCTCGTTTGATATCTGTTGACAATAAGATTTACGTGACGTATGTTGTGCTTTCCGATTATGTAAAAAATAATCCCTCCGTATCTACCGCATTGGCAACGACTGAGAACTTTACATATTATGAGAGACTTGGTGTAGTAACGTTACTAAGATCAGAAGACAAAGATGTTGTGTTATTTCCAAGAACTATCGCAGATAGCAAAATTCAACGATTTATGCTTCTACACAGACCCAGTGCATGGGTTGGACCAAAATATAATACAGAAAAACCAAGTATATGGATCGCAGAAGGAAATTCAGTTACTAATTATTATAATCATTCGCTTCTAATTAAGCCAGAAGAAACTTGGGAAGCCTTAAAAATAGGAGCTGGTGTCCCACCAATTAAGACACAAAAGGGTTGGCTTGTCATATATCATGGCGTAGATGAGAAGCACGTTTACAGTGCTGGCGCAATTTTGCTAGATCTCGAGGTACCCACAAAGATACTTGGCAGAACCAGAATTCCAATTTTAACTCCTGAAAAACAATACGAGGTAAATGGTGATGTGAATAACGTAGTTTTCCCAACAGGAGCATGTATTTTGGACAATGAGTTATTTGTCTATTATGGTGCTGCAGATAAAGTATGTTGCCTTGCCACTGTTGAGTTAAATGAAATACTCGATTATTTACTATCTGATGCATGCTCAGTGCGAATTGAAAAATAACTCCAACTAAACAAGTTAATAACTATTCTAATGTTAGCTCTTTGTAACCAAATTTTCAAGTAATGGACAAGGCACACAAGACCTACCGAGTAGGCAAAATCGATTGCGATCTGAGACACGACTTTTACTTCTTAAAGTTCTGATACAGAGAACTGAACGAAACGATAATTTTACAATATTTACAACTATATTGTAGTCAAATTCAATGTAATCTATAAAATGACAGAGGACCATGGCCTAGATCAAATAGAATTTCCTGTCCTTGAAGGTCAAACAGTCAAATTAAGAGAACTTTTGATTGATGACGCCGCTAATATGAGCCGCCTGATGTCATACAATATATCAAAATGGTTATGGGAAGTTCCACATCCGTACACATTAGAAAATGCAATGAACTTTATCGATTCAAGTCATAAAGAATTTAGATTATTGAAAGCTATGAATTTTGCGATACTTTACAAAATGAACTCTGAATCTAAGAGTTTAGTAGGGATCATCGGACTAAAAAACATAAACATTGACGATAGGAAGGCTAATTTGGGGTATTGGATTGGAGAGTCGTTTTGGGGTAATGGTATAGCATCAGAATCAGTAAAACTAATCATCAACTATGCGTTCTCTGTTCTCAGATTAGAGGATATATATGCGTATGTGTATTCTCAAAACAAACCCTCAATTCGAGTTTTAGAAAAAAATGGCATGACTAGAGTATGTGAGGTAAACGAGTATAGCAAGAAGCTTGACAGATATCAGAAGACTGCCAAATTTCTTATAAAAAGAAAGTAAGCAAGTTTTAATTCGATAATGGAAAGTAACTGTATGATCTGATCTTTCAGTCTATGAAATGATAAATAACTTCAATGATTATTGAATACCCTTACTTTACCTTCTCATGAGATCTCCTATTTTGAATATTAGAACTCTTAATTCAAACTATGCTACTTAAGATACTCAAAATGTATATAAGCTGCACAGTTCTCTAATTATTAGATTTGGAAACGAAACGGCCTGTAGGAGTAACGGTAATAGCAATACTTGCAATTATTGGTGGAATCCTTCTATTGTTTGGTGGAATCGCGCTTGTGGCGTTAGCACCGATTATAAGTCAAGTTGATATTCATAATAATACCAATCCATCAAACTCTTCATTTTCCTTAAACATCAATGGAACTGACGTTACTATCCCACGTAATGCACTCTTCTTGTTTGGAGGATTTTTGGGAATTATTGGAGGAATGCTAGTTGTTATTGGAATAGCGGGATTTGTCGTAGCTTGGGGCCTTCTGACAGGTAGAGGTTGGGCATGGATACTCACTATTATAGTTGCCATAATATCTATTATATTGAATCTGATACTTGTGGTATCAGGTAGTATCGAAAGTGTGATTGGCCTGATAATATATGGAATTATTATCTATTATCTCTATAGACCAAGTGTTAAATCGTATTTTGGAAGGGTAAAAGGACCAACAGTATAATAAAACTGCCTAAAATTCATTATTATTCATTTTGTACTTTAATCAAGTAATAGGTTGATTTTCCTTGGTCTTCTGCCAAATATCAGAAACAATCTCATAGATAGTTTGACTAACCGATCCATTAAATTTTTTGCTCCACATTCTGGCGACATATTCTCCTGGTGAAGTTCTGTTTTCCAACCTCTTGTCTAAAATATTGAGAAATCCTACACTGATACCCAAGTCGTGTAAACCCTTGCGTGCAAAATCAAGTTGACTTCTTATGATATCAGTCATGTTGAAATGACTCTTTGCATTAAAACCATATTGAACTGAAGCTGTTCTCTCCTCTCTTAAAGTGGAAAGCGGTCGTAATTCCCTTTCTTCATGTATGGCTCGACTCAGATAGCCAATAAAAAATTCTGCCATTGCCATTAGACTTTTTGAAGTGGGTTGTATGGACATAATCCTGGTTTCGACTCGGTAAGAGTCAGGTCCAATCCGGATTCTTGCATCGTCATGTCTTTCTTTTTCCAATGTAAAATAATCTTTACTAATGTTTTGTTCCCGTGATAAGATATAGTCAATATAATTTTCGATACCTTGAAGATATCTGGGGATTGCGGGAAACCCAGAATTCTGTTGTTCTGATTGATCATAAAGAAATATTCTTGGTTCATGTAATGAATATATCCTTCCAGCAAACAAACGACTATTAGCGCCAAGTATTATCGCAGAAGGTAACATATTCAAAATATGGTTGAACATTGTTGCAGTATTCTGTGGATTTTTTCCTTGCAAATGAAGATGAAATCCTTGAATTGCTGTAGCGACATTCGCTGCTCCAAATTTGTTACCATCAATTTCAACATCAGGTAGCTTACTCTGCCAAGCCGCCAACTTATTATATCGAGGTTTGTCCGTTATCCAATTGTCATTCATAATCTCCGGTGATGGATTAGCGCCAAGAAAGACTGGTATGACTTCGTTCTCTTTATAGGCTTTCTTTGTGAACTTGTCCAAATTCTCAATAAATTGTTCAAATACAATATTCAGATATTCAAGATTGTCCATTCCTACCGGGAGAGTTTTAAATTCGAATTGAGAGCGGCCATACTCATAGTCAATTTCATAGGCACTGCCTTCAAGTTCTCTAATCAATGGCTCTGCATTTACTGGATTACCATTTTTATCAAGTAAACATCCTTCAATTTCGACTCCCACTTTGAAGTTTTCATCGATCTTGTTGTTATCACGATGAACTTTTTCTCTTAATTCTTGAGCTTGCTTTTCAAATGTACTTGCCAACTACAGTATGTCTTAGTTTCTTTGTGATTTAAGTTATTTTAAATACAACGGAAATATTTCATTTAATAAATAGTTCTCATCTTGAATGTCACACATGTAAAAGAATGCAATTCTTGGACGAAAAGCGAGATATGTATTAATTTAGTACGCTCCTGCATTCTGAACCTACAAAAAAATCTTACGGATTCTGTTTAGAGAATCCTGAAGCATTCCCAAGTGTTTTACTAATAGGTTTACGGTAGTTGTTAATTTTTTTTAGTTTGCCAATCACCGAATCAATATTGATATTAAATTTACCACTAATCAATAACATATTTTCGATGATGGCTTAAATGCAAAAAAAAATTTACTAATAAAAACTAACGATTAGAACTTACTAACTCAAGAAATAAAGGACATCTTTGAAAAGTTGTTTCCTCAAAGATAATGGGCT
>JARBAW010000166.1 GCA_029237505.1 Nitrososphaerales archaeon | reverse complement strand
CGAAGCATGATTCCTCTTAAGGACAATAAAATGCTGATTTTCCAATTTGTGACAGTAGCTGCGGTGCAGAGATAAGATATTTTTTAAAGAAATGAGAAAAAACAGGAAAAAGATTTTCTTTGATTTTAGAAAAGACATAGATATCGCAAAGAGATCCACAATAGATTACAGTCAAGAATGCCAGGAGAATGCAGAAAAAGAGACAGACCTTTCAAAAAGGAAGTCTTCATGAAAAAAGAATTCTTGACAGCGAACGGAATTGACTTGAATGAATGAATAGTGACTGAAACAGAACACTTTATTTTCAACCTATGAACTACGAATAAAATGATTAAAACCAAGCGTATCTATGATCCAAAGGATGATTCAGATGGCACCCGGATTTTAATTACCAGAAAATGGCCTCACGGTCAAAAGAAGGATCTTTTCGATGAATGGATTAAAGATCTAGCTCCAAAGGAAGACACGCTCAATAAATGGGAGGACAGTAAAAGGACGGAGGAAGATTGGAAAAGATATACCGTTTTGTTCTATCCTCAGATGAAAGAGAGAAAATCAGCTGATAGAGTTGAAGAGTTGCGTCAACGTTCAAAGAACGGCGAAATCATAACACTTCTGTGTTATTGTGAGAAAGGTGAACACTGTCACAGGTATATCATAAAATCAATGATTGATAATTCCTCGAAGGTTACTGAAAGCGATTGACGCGAAATTATATGTCTATTATTAACAATGTCAAATTAAGACAGCCGAATAGAACTTGCTTTCCCAGGTCCTTATTATGTTACGTTTTGCTATCTTCATACACTTGGCCATGACCTATTGTAGATAAAGGGTCGTTAGTTCATATTGTGAGCTTTTTTGAGCTACTGGTCTCAAATGTTTAAAGGCGATTTATCAGGATTGTTTATTGCCGTTTATTGGTTATATGTTATAAAGCGCTTGGTAGGTATAACCATTGCAATATCTTATTATTAGTTGAGAACTATCAAGTTAATCGGTTAGCCTGTGCATATGACTAGAAACAATAAAGAAGTAGATGAAACTAAGACTCAAAGCGTAACAAAGAGATCCCCTTTTATTTCTATGATTACAGATGAAAAGAAGGGTCGGATGGAACCTGAGGTTGTCTACGACACAGACACCCAAATTAAGCAGACACAAAACAGGTTATGGAAGGCACTCAAAAGAAGATATCAATACGACTCAAATATTGAGCCCGGACAGAATTTCCTGAGAAATCATGTAAATTCCAAAATCCCACTGGTCATATTATATGTAGACTTGGTCGGTTCTACGAATCTGTCAATGACGATTCCAGTAGACAAGTTAGTAACAATAATCCGTGCCTTTACCTATGAAATGTCATCGACAGTCCACAGATATGGAGGATTTGTTCTAAAATATGTGGGTGATGCGGTTATTGCATTTTTCCCTTCGTTATCGAATAAATTTGTGGTATGCGATAGAGCTGTCAGATGCGGAATATCTATGCTTACAATAATCAAGAATGGATTAAATCCAATTCTAAATCAATATGATTATCCAGACTTGAGTGCAAAAATTGGAATTGACGAAGGTGAAAACATTATTGTACAGTACGGTCATGATCAAAATTCACCTCTTGACATATTGAGTTATTGCATGAGTGTTTCAGCAAAAATGACTTCACTAACAAGATCAAATAACATCACGATAGGAGATGACGTGTATGTTAGATTGCATCCAGAATTGCGACAAAAATTTGTTAGAGTGAATTACAGTGCAAGAGAATGGAATTACGTCAGTAAACGTACTGGAGAGCTTTACAAACTTTATACTTTAAAACAATAATGAAGGTATTTGATATTCAGAAAGTATGTTTTATAGAAAAGACTAAAATACACTAAATCTCTAGAATCATTATTGTCTACTGCATATATACTTGTAAATTGTACATTGGGCTCTGAAGAGAGAATTATAGACGAAATTTCAAAACTCTCCGATGTAAAAGAAGTACGTGGAACCTATGGAGTACATGATGTATTCGTCAAAGTAAAATCAGACAATACTGAAACAATGAATCATACAATTACAAGCAGAATAAGAAAGATACCCGGCATAACATCAACTGTTACTCTTGTAGTAATAGAGGAACAAGGCGGAAAGGAAATTAGCTAAGGTTCGACGACATATTTCTCTGACTTTTTTCATTATTTCTTTTTATTGCGTAGATTATTAGACCAGAGGCTATTACAACGGTTATCCATCCAATAGAACCCACCATTACATAGTATGTGTATTGCGGTATCAAGAGTGATAAACCTGCTACAATGGCTCCAATCCACCACAGAACAATTAAAACTGGAAGATTGATGCTAAAAACTATCACCCTCTAATGCTTTCGTCAAAACCTCGTATATATCTTAGAATTTTTTCACAGTTTACACATTTATCGTATTCATAAAAATCAAAGTCGTTATATTTCCTGAATGAAAAAGAGTTTTCATGATTACAAAAGATTCGCTTGAATGCTATTAATACTGGATTAGTCATCCTCATCTTTCTTGAACACACAGACATAATAATGATTTTGTTTTAATTTCAATAAATTGACAAATCCTCGGAAACGAACAACAAAAATACAAACCAGGAAGTACCAACAGGCTCATCAAAATATTTGATTTTATGGAACAATATTGCTAATGTGAAAATGATATTTCAATGACAATTTTTTGAATGAAGGCTTAATAATTGGGCATAAATCTATCACGCAATGAGCCACAACAATGATTTTAGAGTATTTCGTGATTCGAAGAAATTTAGCGATAAGGAATTTGAACAAATAAAAAAGATAAAACACGGGCTAGATAATGATGAGCAAGTCCAATTCATCGCCAGACAATCAAAGTACAGACCTGGTGGTTCATTGGCAGCTCCCGATACAATATTTGTTACCAATAAGAGAATTGTAATTAAAGATCCATCATTGCTTGATGTAAGGGAAAATATTGTATCTGTGTCCTATGATAAGATAACCTCAATAGAATTGGAAAGAGGAGTTTTTTCATCCAAGATCATAATAAGGGCTCCAGGATTTGCCAACGAAATGGAAGCAATATCCAAGAACTTAGCGGAGCAAATTATTCAATACGTTAAGAATTCGATGGATAAAATCAAAATCGAATCACAAAGTAAATCGTTTGAAGTCAAAGAATCTATCGTAGATGAATTGTTAAAGTTAGCCAACCTTAAGGAAAAGGGAATTGTGAGCGAAGACGAATTTTTAGAAATGAAACAAGATTTGTTGGATAAGAAAAACAAGTAATTTCAGTACCAATATTTTCATTACTTGCTAAATGAAAAATGGACTGAACGGATTTATTGAAATAAAACCCTTAATTTAACCATGTCATAAGTGCGATATTGAAAAAAAGTGTATGCCGTCGGTGAGATTTGAGCTCACGACAGCTCGGTCTTCAGCTTCACCCCAATACTGGTCGAGTGCTCTCCCAGGCTGAGCTACGACGGCACAGCTAGACTTCTGTACGAATTATATATAATCTAATCTTGTCCTTGAAATCAACATCATGTGGAAAATTTCTTCGTTGAAGCACTATAGAGGTAAAAACTAGAATATTAGAACTAATCATTTAACTTGTTTTATCTATGATACTTTCTTCCTTAAAGTAAATAAACCATATTCAGTTTTAAAAATTAATTACGATGGAGAATACAGATTTAAAGATGGTCGTAGAGACTCCCGAGGAAAGGAGAAAAAGGTTCCTCATAGAATTCGAAAAACCCTTCAAATGTGAGAAGTGTAATGAGAGATTCAAGAAAAAGAAATATCTTAAAGAGCACAAAATAGAGGTCCATTCTTACTAATTTTCTTGGTAGCTTGTTAGTCCTATTTTCAACAAAAATCCATAGGTTTTACTATTGATTGAGGGGATTGTAATTCTACTTTTCTGAGATAATCCACATAAAATAATTTATGGAATCAGCTAATACTATTTATCGGACTTGAAAATTTACACCAAAACAGGTGATAAGGGCGACACTGGATTGATTGATGGTACTAGAATCCTCAAGTCGGATTTAAGAATAACGGCATACGGAGAAGTTGACGAGGCAAATTCTCATATCGGTTTGATAATATCAAACATTAAGGGGAATTCAATTTTTGACGATGTAGGAAAAATTCTTCTTGATATTCAAAATGACCTGTTCGTATTAGGAGCAGAGTTAGCTAACCCCCAAAATACAAAAAATGACAAGATGCAAGTAAAAAAAGAAATGATAACTACTATGGAGAATTGTATTGACAAACTTGAATCTGAACTAGCACCAATTTCCTATTTCATCCTCCCGGGAGGTACGGTTGAATCCGCCTTATTCCATATTTGTAGAACCGTCGTTAGACGCGCCGAAAGAACTGCAGTTGCATTATCTAAGGAACAAAAAATAAGCGAGGAAATTCTCATGTATCTAAACAGATTATCAGATTTATTGTTTGTTCTTGCAAGAGTGACCAATATTCGACAAAATTGTAACGACATTCCCTGGAAACTAAAATAAGTGAATGTGCAAGTTGCATATTGTAACTGCTGAAAAAGAATTACTAGAACATAATTTCTTAGAGACATGTGCGTCATTGGATTCCAAAATTACTTGAGGTAAGTAAACTTAGGTAAGCCAAGTTATAATAAGTAGAAGCAGATATACAATCACTCTTTTAACACCACAGATTGGTACCACCATACAAAACCGGCAGGACACTACGCATAGAATTCTTGCCGCCGGCCAACAGATGTACCATATTTTGATATAGGTTGTGATAATGATAATTTTGTGCTTATGGAATGTTTTAAATATGCTCGATTAACTTTTATTGGTTTTATAATGACTCTGGAAGATAAGGACATAATTCAAGTCGATGCAACCGTAATTATTGGCGTTATGATCCTTCTTACACTTTCTATAGGATTTGATTCATCTATTAATTCTCAAAAAGAGGAAAATATTACCAGATTGATGATCACATTAGCAATAATAGCACCATTTACAGCATCAGCCGTGCTAGCCATCTTGACAAATTTGTCAAGTAAGTACACTGAACAACTCAAGAAAACATCCATTTTAATAATGGCAATCGGATTTGGTTATTTGATTTTTGTAATTGCTGCATTTATGGCATCAATTTATTATCTAATATGATTAAACATTTGAATAATAGGTTTAGTTAATAGAGTGAACATCCAATGCTTTCAATCATTGCTAAAATCTTTGTTTACCAATAATCGGAAACCTAATAAATATTTCTGGATTAAATGGGATGAGATTTTTTCATTTTCCAAGACTTGACCTGTTTGGAACAAAGAGTAAATGCAGGTCAACCATAAATGAATTGTACTTTTCTTTTTGGCATACTAGCCATACCCTTTCCCTCGGCCCAATTAGATTTAAATACAAAACAAGCTACCAAAATTATTACCGTTTAGAATTGCAACAGACGAGAAATGTTCTGCTTCTGATATTCATTACAATAATCTTGGCTATTGTAAGCAGTGTTATATTGTATGTTCTTGATAATTTTCTCACTATTTTATTGACAATCTTTGAATATACTTCAAGGATTCCAGATACTTACAATCCATCATTCAAACGATGAGGAAAGTTACATTATGTTAATATGAATCATAATTTACTACACTTTATGAATCTTGAAGATGGCCAAAAATCTGACCTTGTGAGTTTTTTTCATGTTATTTGTAATCTTAAAAAAGTAAGGCGATCTGGTTGGATACATAAAGCTAACATTTCATCACCGGAATCTGTGGCCGACCATTCCTATTCAGTGTGTATGATATGCATGGTCCTTTCAGAAATATTGAATCTTGACACTGAACATGTAATGAAGATGGCCAATTTACATGACCTAGCTGAATCAATAGTTGGCGACAATACACCCGATATGATCTCACATGATGAAAAAATAAATCAAGAAGACAAGGCTATGAGGGAAATTTTTTTCAAACTCCCAGACAATCTTCATAAAAAGTATCTCAATATTTGGAATGAATATATTGAAAACAAAACACCAAGTGCAAAATTTGTTCATAATATAGATAAGCTGGAAATGGCCCTACAGGCAAAATCCTATGAACTAGATGGATATTCGAAACAATCTTTGCAAGTATTCTTAAGTTCAGCCGTGGATTATATTTCGAATGATAAATTCGAACTTGTGTCTGAAATTTTGCAAACTGTGAATGATGATTTAAAGTAATAATGAGCAGTACACTAAGGATTAAGATACAAAGTTACAAAACAAAAAAATCAAGTAGAATGGGTACTGGTTTGAAGTCTTTTTATGTTGTATCACTTGGTTGTGTATTAACTGGAGGTCCCCGTACATCAAATAGTCCCATCCAGCCCAAATCTGTAAAAAGTGTTTGATGGGCATGGAACATATATGTTCCAGGGTAATCATAAGTAAACTCCAATATTCCCCGATCGCCATTAGCCAACGTTACTATATCCGTTAAATAGTCAGCAGTTTTATTCGTACCAGCTGCGAAGTAATTAAACATGGCACCATGGACATGAATTGAATTCACAGAGTCAAATTCAAGCATATTTACAATGTATACACGATATGGTTCTCCTGTGTGCAGAACAATAGGATTCATCATGTAATCAAATGCCTTTCCATTTACAGTATAGATTTCATTGACTCTCGGTTCTCTGGAAACACTCTTACCATTACCATTTTCTGGAATAGAAGGAATAGAAACATGATTCATGCTACTCATATTCGTTCCTGCATTAGTATTTTTGTTACCACTTGAATTAATCGGCATGTTGCTTTCTGCTCCCTCAATTGAATCAACTGGTGGCAATGTTATCGACCCTTCTTGATCTAAATCTAGATCATAGCCATTGAGAAGCATAGCCATTTCTGTCATCTTAGGACGGGGCTCTTTTGGATCTATGATCATCATCCCATACAATCCTCGGTTGATATGGTCTGCCATTGGCTCCACATGACAATAATATGGATACACCCCATATGGTGCTGCAACAAACTCGTATGTGAAACTCCTTCCAGGGGAAATTGTTCCTCCCGGTTGTCCTGTCATTGTAAATGCATTATTCTTAAAATTATGAGTTGGTTGTGAATAAAGTGAGTGAGCATGCGTGTTCTCGTTACTATTGATAACCCTAATTCGAACCAAATCTCCTTCTGTGACCCTTATTGTGGGTCCTGGTATAGTACCGTTGAATGTCCAACCATCAAAAATATGTCCCTCATAGGTAATAGGTATTTTTTGGTTTTCCTCGACTATTAATGTAAATTGTCTTACTGTCTTTCCGCTTTCATCCTTTGATACATGACCGCAATTAAAATGAGTCAAATATTCTATTGGTGTGGGTTTCTTGCTGAGATTTGTTGTACAATTTTTTAACTTATCGTATTCTTCTTGAGATATCGGAGACGCTGTCGATTGGCCATGTGCGCGAATGTTCCAGAAAGGAAAATTCAGAGAGGGTAAAACCAAAACAATTGACAAGGCTAATGCAATGAAACATGCATTGTGCCGTAACATATTTTATCAAGAATACGTTTCTTATAAAAATGTTAATCATACCCACTTGGACTTTCAAGCAAGAACATCATTATCGTGTGCAATCTCCGACATAAATTCACTCTTCATTGTTGAATGAACAGATTGTAAATATTTTCATTTTATTCTAATCTCCTGCTAAATTGAAGTTTATCCATTAAATCTAATCTTTCATATTGTTCCTTTATACCCTTGACTGCGATTAATTTGACTCAACTCTTGCGCTAAACGCAAATATAAAAGAGTGGTATATATTCAATAAATGCAGTATTTCACGGCCTTGAAAATTGGCGAAAAAAGAGTTAGAGCAGCTCAAGAGATCTTAAATAAATATACAGGAAACAT
>JARBAW010000165.1 GCA_029237505.1 Nitrososphaerales archaeon | reverse complement strand
TTTGTATATAATTTTGTTGTATGGAGTTCCTTGATAACACTCAACGCTCTAGGAGGAAGCATAAATCTAGATAACATCAGCATACCGTATCCAAATCCTGAAACTCCATGGAATCTAGTCTTTGCAACAAAGATGTCCTTGGCTGCGTTTTTAATAGCTGCTCATGGATTCTATATTATTTCAAGGAAGAGCAAGGAATAAATATATTCTATCACATGTCAGGCAGATTCTTGACAACAAACTTGTCAGGCAAAGTTATATGCCCGTTTTTCACTCAGAAAAATATATTACGATGACCTCTAGAGAAAATTCTAATAATCAAGTATCATCTGAACAAAAGATAAGTGAGATGCTTCAGCAATCAAAAATCCTAGAAGCATACATGAATGACATTTTGGGAAAAGAAGCCACGGTGTCCCGACTTATTACAGAGGCCCATCTGGCTTCAGAGGCCATTCAAGGTTTATCTTCTGCCAATCAGGAGGAATCACTTATCCCTATAGGGATTGGCGTATTTCTCAAGGTTACAGTTCCTCAAGTAACAAATCTTCTTGTTAGTGTAGGTTCGGGCGTTACTATTGAAAAGTCAAAGGAAAACGCGAAAAATTATGTGGAATCAAGAATCAAAGAATTTGAACTTGCATTACAACAAATACAATCACAAAAAGAACAGATTGCAATGCGCATGAATCAACTCCAAAATGAAGTAAATGTTGAAATGCAAAAGGCCCAAAGACCCCCGAACCAGTAAGAGGTAGGATTGCGCTCCGTTTGTTTGAAAAACTACGAAAAATATTTTCTGAAACTACAAAGAATCTTGGTCAAAAATCAATTTCTAAAAAAGATATAAATTCGATTCTCGACGAATTGCAGATTAGCCTAATGGAAAATGATGTAGCTCACGAAATAGCAGATGAGATGACTGCAAAGATAAAGGAAGAAATGCAAAACTTGAAACTTGAACGAAACGAAGATTCTGATCAAGTTATTACTACAAAGTTGTACTCGTTTCTACATGAGTTATTTCTATCGACTAACACACAGACTGACATTATTCAATCCATTTTAGATAAGAAAAAATCAAAAGCTGGCCCATACTCCATTGTATTTCTTGGTATCAACGGTACAGGAAAAACTACGACGGTAGCGAAATTTTGTAAATTATTAAGAGACAAGGGTATTTCAGTCGTTCTGGCAGCTGCAGATACACATAGAGCAGGTGCGATTGAGCAGATTACCCAGCATGGTAACAATCTAAATGTCAAGGTAATCTCACAAAGATATGGTGCAGATCCATCGGCAGTTGCAAGAGATGCGCTAGAACACGCAAAAAAGAATTACATTGAGGCTGTATTAATAGACACTGCCGGTAGAATGCAGACGTCTAAGAACCTAATGGAGGAAGTTAGTAAAATAATTCGAGTTATAAAACCAGATATGAAAATATTTGTTGGTGATTCTTTGGCTGGAAACGATACTGTGAATCAAGCGCGAGAATTTTTTGAGTATACCAAATATGACGGTTCAATTTTGACCAAAAGTGATGCTGACTCTAAAGGCGGTGCGGCAATTTCAATTGCTTATTTAACGCATAAACCCATCTTGTATCTGGGAATGGGACAAGGCTATGGAGATTTGGAAGAATTTGATCACGACAGATTTCTTGATTCTATATTTAAGGATAAGGTTTATGATAAAACTGAAAAGACTCAGACATCAGGACATGTATTGTCTGAAGACAATATGACTAAGGATAAACTTACAATTGGTGCTTCAAGTATGACGCCTCAATCGGATACATCACAATTAGGGACTTCCAAGCTTGAATCAGTACCTGGTGACGTCGATAAACTAGTTGAGAAAGTGGAGGAAGAGAAAAAATTAACTATGACACAAACAATAGAGGAGTCCACACAGACGGATGATCAGAAATTTAGCGATGGTCAAAATGATGTTTCAGCACAAAAAATAGTATCAAATATGGGATTAGCACAAGAGATTACTGAGCCAAAACCAAAAGGTGGATCATTTTTCAAAAAGATCTTTAAGGATAATAAAGACAAGAAGGATTCTAATGATGGTAAAGATAATAAAAATGATAAAACCGAGACCAAAGAAGAAACAAATAAGAAAGAAAATGAAAATAGACATGAGAGTAAAAGTAAACCCGATTCTGAAAGAGAAAGTAAAGACGATAACGACGAAGTTGTCTATTTAAACGATGAAGATATAAATGATCTCATTAAGTAAAAAATATCTCACTAGTATATCAGATTTGACTGATAAGGAAATTCTGGGTTTAATTGAACATGCAATTGAGTCTAAAAAGAGCAGTAATGAATTGCAACCATTGACAGGGAAAACACTTGCACTGATGTTCGAGAAACCATCAACTAGAACACGATTGAGCTTTGAAACAGCCATGTTTCAGTTGGGTGGTAACACAATCTATTTGAATTCCAATGATCTTCAGCTATCCAGAGGCGAATCTATCGAAGATACAGCAAAGACGATTTCGTTATACGTAGATTGTCTTGTTGCTAGAGTATACTCTCACGGCACAATACTACAGTTGGCTCAGAATTGCAAGATACCAGTAATTAATGGCTTGTCTGATTTATATCATCCTTGTCAAATTTTAGCAGATCTGATGACTATTTTTGAGTACAAAAAAAGCTTTGAGGGTTTAACGCTAGCCTGGGTAGGCGATGGGAACAATGTCTGCAATGATCTGCTAATAGGATGTGCGAAAATGGGGATCGATATTAAAGCTGCAATTCCTCAAAGTTACGTGCCTCCACAAGTAATACTTGATCTAGTAACTAAGGAAGCAGAATTAAAGAATTCTAGTTTTACTATAGTAAGGGAACCTATTGATGCTGTAAGGGATGCCGATATTGTGGTTACAGATACATTCGTTTCTATAGGAAACGAATTGGAGGATAAAAAGAGAAGATCTACTTTTTCCCCAAAATATCAAGTAAATGGAAAACTCATGGGTTATTCAAAAGATGATGCAATTTTTATGCATTGTTTACCCGCAAAAAGAGGTCAAGAAGTAACAGCGGATGTCATAGATGGAAAAAAATCCGTAGTGTGGAATGAGGCAGAGAATAGACTCCATGTACAAAAATCAGTATTGCTTGGTCTGCTATCCTAATACAGTTTAACTCGTATGATAAGAATTGGAAGAGTTTTCGTCAATTATGAATGATAAACTGGAAAAACAAAAATCTGAAATTTGAATCAAGTAATATTAAAGAAAAATTAGCATTCTCTCCAAATCATACCTCATACTTAAGTTAATATCATAATATTATATATTTTAATTAGTTAGTAATAAATCAACTGAGTGATAATCAATAATCTTGCGTATTATTTGATAGATTCAATCTAGATTCAATTTAGAAGATGAATGTTTAAATTCTTAGTAAAAAACCTGTACGAGCGTGAAGAGAACAGTAACAAATTATTTGTCGATAATTTTTGCATTGATACTGATTGCTTCTATGATGGCAATTCAGAACGGTAAGTTGGATAGTAACGCATTTGTGATCTATGCCTCAATCGAAAAAATACAAAGTGGTGATGATACTGAAGATCCATTTGATACTCAAGATTTTGACAACACCAATGATGAAGACTCTGACAACACCAATGATGAAGAATCTGACAACACCAATGATGAAGAATCTGACAACACCAATGATGAAGA
>JARBAW010000164.1 GCA_029237505.1 Nitrososphaerales archaeon | reverse complement strand
TGATGGAACAGCCATACAGAACGTAGTATTCCAAAAGCCCGGACAGTATACCGTGAAGGTTCTAATAACAACGGCTGGTGCAGGTACGGTAAGCAACTTTGTTGAATCAGGTCAGTTTGACATAGTTGTCCAGTAATCCTTTTTTTGTTCTGGACATTTTCTTTTTTAAGGTCTGATTCATAGTAACTACAATGACTCCAAAAAGGATGATATTTCTAGCCGCAGGAATATTTGCTGCAATTGGTATCCTAGTAAGTGTTGCAATAATTGCTATGAATGGTGGATTTTCAGGTGGAAGTGGTCCATCTATTTTTAATCCTCCCACATCAAAAGACCTGTGGACAATTGGTAGTAACATAGAAAATGGAATGAATCTAACATATTCGCTGACAAGTAATGGAGCTAAAATCAGTCTCAAGGATTCAACGGTCTCGATGTCTTTCCATGAAATAGCGGACAAATGGAACGTAGAATTTAAGATAGAAAATGGTAGTGGTACTTTAAAAGAATTCAGTGCTAACTTTTCAAAGAAGCAGTTGCTCCGAACGGATGCAATCCCTCAGGAAGATGAGCTGTTTGTTCAACCAATAGAAAAATCGATTCTGGTTGTACGTGACCTTGCAAAGGAACCAAGATATCTTGTTGTAGGAGCAGTATGGGATAAAATATTCACGGGCTCGTCAACAAAAGATGTGAAAATAGAAAGTACTGGATCAGTTTCTACTCCAGCTGGTTCATTTGATATTTATTCACTTGAATACAAAGTGGGAAACTCAATAAGTAAAATATATTTGAACAAAGACTTGCCCCTACCAGTAATGGCCCAAGTCTATGATGAAAATGACAAGATATTGTATAACTATGAACTGCAGAACATATCAAGGTGAACCTAAGTGAGATATTGTTGGAATTCTAATTTTTCTAAGAGTGTAATTACAAATGAAGGAATGCTCATTACCAAATGCTAGAAACATTAAAAACTGCATGTCTGGAAGTTAGGAAGAGTATTATGGACTTAGTTGGCACCTCCCAAGGCAATATGAAAATGGGACCAGGGGCAGGTGGCGACATTTCAAGAAAAATAGACTTGGTAGCAGAAAAGACAGTAATTGATATAATAAATAATTCAGGTGCAAATCCAACCATAATAGGAGAAGAATGTGGAACCATAAAAGGTAACGATAGTGGATATATAATCATGGATGCTATTGATGGTACGACTAATGTCACAAGAGCAATACCCTTTAATTGCTGTTCTCTTGCTTATTCAACCGACTCTACGTTAAGTTCAGTTGTTGATGCTGCTGTAATAGATATCGCAAGAGGTGATCTTTATTATGCATCAAAAGCTAAAGGCGCATTTTTGAATGGTAACAAAATAACTGTCAGAAAAAACGAGAATATAAATGAAGACGATATCATTGCAGGTATCAACATATCAGGAGTTTCGCCGGACCTATTGAATTCTATTAGCCCGATTATAACAAAACTAAATCATATCAGAATATTTGGAGCAAATGCCCTGGAATTATGTTTTCTTGCCAGGGGTTTTCTGGATGTGTTTATGGATTTTAGGGATAAGATAAGACCTACTGATATGGCTGCAGCCATTCTCATAGCAAGAGAGGCCGGGGGTATAGTATTAGACAAGAAAGGAGATTCACTTGATTCAGAAATAGCGTTTGGCAATAGATTCTCGTTTGTTGCCCTCTCTGACATGAAAATATATGATTTACTTGGTATCCAATCCAACACTAACTAGATTGCAAAAACAAAAAGAGGCGCCCGGGCCGGGATTCGAACCCGGGTCGAAGGAGTGACAGTCCCCCATACTAGACCGGACTATATGCTTCAATTAGCCTTAGCCATTGAAACTCTATACTACCCGGGCGCATTGAAAAATTTCCTACTCTACAATTAATATGTTTTCTTGATGACGATGAAATCATCAATTTGGCTTAAAGTTATAGTTAACAATTCTAAGTTTGGCTAAACAATAAATATACTACGATATACGCTATTCAGAAATGGGCCCGTAGCTCAGC
>JARBAW010000163.1 GCA_029237505.1 Nitrososphaerales archaeon | reverse complement strand
GTCCAAATTCTTTTTGAAAGATGACTTATAATTGTCAACTGCTTGGCCGCAACTTTTCAAAAGCTGTTCGACCCCATGTTCTCTGCCCATATCCTTGTGGCTTCCTAAATGTATTACTAGATATTCAATCCCTATTTGGGAACATCTTTTCAGTTCATCCGCAAACGAGTTCAGTGATTTTTCAAATAATTCACCATCTGGACCAGAAAGGTTAGGAAGATAAGGCATATGGACTGCAACCGAATTTTTCTCTATTCCACTTTTTTTGAGATTGGTCTTGAATAATTCTACGTCATCTTCTACGAGATCCTTGGCCTGCCATTGCCGGGGGCTCCTTGTAAATATCTGAAAAGCTGTACACCCAATGTCTAGAGCATTGGTAATTGAGTTTTGTATTCCTCCAGCAATGGAAACGTGAAATCCAACTCTAAAATTCAAATGCTTGTATGTTTGTCACTAGGATATTAAAGATTTGTATTTGTATTTATTACAGTATTTCCTATTAGAGTTAAACCTGAATTGTCAATAAAATTAGGATCTTCTGAATTGGCAAAGTACCCGTTCTTACAAGAAGCTTCTGAATATATTCATGAAACGAAATTTGATTTCGAAGAATTCAATCGTCCTGAAATGATCCACATAATAAACCGAGCCGCAGAAAAATTGGAAAGCGAACTTAAGGGAAATGTTTATTCAAATTTGGATGAATATGAAATTGAAGTTATGACTTTTATGGTTTCACTGTTGCTCATAAAATCAATTGGATTGGAGGAAGTCTCAAGAAAGTGCTCCCTCTTTGAAGCCATGAGAGTAGAAAAATTTTTAACTACTGATTTAAGCAATGAGCGGTCAATTGAAAAGAAAAGGCTACTGGTTCAAAAGATTTTTCTAGAGTTGTTCAAGATAAATATTGATGTAGATTCTACATCGAGTATCTGCAAGTTGAGTGTTCCTGACTACCTACAAAGAGCTTCAAAGATGAATGAGCAGGAATGGAAACTAATTAACAGATCTGTAAAGGACGGTTATGTATATCTTGACACTGATGAAACTGTCAGACTAATTCGAAATGAATTGAGTAACTTGATCTATTCCAGAATAAAGAACATGAAAATAGTTGAAATACCAATTTCGATAAAATCAAAGGCAGACGAACTTCGAACCAAATATTCGGGACGTTATGTCTATAGGAATCAATTCAAAATTCTCGAATATCCACCATGTATTAAGCATGCAATGGAGATCATAAATAAGGGCGAAAATCTTCCTCACTCGGCAAGATTCATGTTGGCAACTTATATGCTAGCCATTGGTAAAACTGTGGAAGATGTAATTGATATTTTCAAGAATTCACCGGATTATAATGAAAAAATAACTAGATATCAGGTAGAGCATCTAGCTGGAAAAAAAGGCAGTCACATAAAATATTCTGTTCCCTCTTGCGACCGATTGCGCAGTGAAGATTTATGTTTTGCAGTTAAAGAATGTGAAAACCTTATAAATCCAATTCAGTTTGGAAGAAGGAAAATAATCTAAATGATTCAAGTTCAAAATACAGAAGAAAATATTAATTTTCTGAGAAATGTGTTTAGAAAGTACTATTTTGAAAACAAAGATTTTCCCTACCTATATTCCGTCGAAAAAAGGGAATTTGGATACAGAAAATTTGATTCCTTGGTGATTAGACATATATCATTTAAGAATACGGGGGAACTTGTCGCAGAGTTGGTTCGGAATGTTCCACTGGATGTTTACTATTCAAATGCATATTATGGATTACCTTCAAATCCAATTAATGAAAAACAGTGGGAAGGCGCTGATCTTATATTTGATATTGATATCAAAGACCTAAATCTTCCATGTGCTCATGAACATACCTACTACATTTGTAATACGTGTGGCCATGTTAACCCAGAGCCTAAACTGTGCGTTAACTGTAATAAAGGAAAGACTTACGATACTTCAATACCTTGCAAGAAATGCCTTACATCAATTAAGAAGGAGGCGCAAAAATTACTTGATTTCTTATACTGTGATCTTGGAATAAAAGAAAAGTTCGTAGAGATATTTTTCTCTGGAAATGCGGGATTTCACTTTCATGTAAACGATCCTAGTATTAGAAGCCTCGACTCCTACTCAAGAGCAAATGTCACCGACTATATAATAGGTAATGGTTTCATGTGCGAAAGCATTGGTGTACGAAAATATCGTAATGGATTTGTCATAAAGTTGCCAAAAAGTGGTATAGTGACAGGATGGCGAAAGAAAATTGCCTCTAACTTGGGAATAAATCAAAAATCTGAACTAAAACTAAAAAAAATTGTGGAGGCAAGTGGTGGTTACGAAGGGTTTAGAAATGAGCTTAAAAAAATGACGAGAAAAAATGGAGTTCCAATCGATGGTCAGGTTACCAATGATATACATAGAGTTTTTAGACTGCCTGGTAGTATTAATGGCAAAAGCGGGTTGACTAAAGCAAAATGCGACGATCTCGAATCATTTAACCCAAATAACGAAGCATGCATGTTAAGTGACTCTGAGGTATATGTCAACCCAAAGACCAAACTGAAAATTACTTTGAAAAATAATACTTTTAGATTAGACGATGCATTAGAAAAAGTCCCGTCCTATGTTGCAGCATATCTGATATGTAAAGGATTGGCCTCAATTTCAAATGCTCAATAATCTAGAGGAGGCCATGATATCGTGCAATACCGTATGATTCATCCAAAATCTGTTGTTATGCAAAGCATGATTATTATTATAGATTCATGATAATTAACTGGTCAGAAATTGACTGTACTTGTTGTTGACAACGGTTCGCCATATGTAAAGGATATTGCTTTATGTTTGGATAATCTAGGACAGGTCTATGATCTAAGGAAATACGATGAAAAATTTTTGCTTTCGAACTATCAGAAGATAATACTATCTGGGCGTAGAAAGAATAAAAAAGAAATTAATTCAATTAACTCAAAAGTTATCAAGACTTGTTTTAATAACGAAATTCCTGTTTTAGGAATATGTTATGGTGCAGAAATCATCGCTCTTACTTTCGGTGGTTCATTGCATAGGACTGATCTTATCCAGGGTGTTAACAGAATTAATATTGAAAAGCCAACTAAACTATTAGGAAAATCTCAGTGCGATGTATATGAAAGTCACTCTTATGCTATATCGCATCTGCCAGAAAATTTCATGTGTGTAGCCAGTTCTGCTACTTCAAAACATGAAATAATTTGCCATGAATCAAAGAGAATATTTGGTACCCAGTTTCATCCAGAAAAAAGTGGGGAATGTGGTATTGAGTTAATTAGCAATTTTGTTAACTTGTGACAAGAATTTTATTTTCCCTCATCATAACCCTGAATGTTGAAACTAGATAATGAACATACACTAATACTTCCCTTAGTCGAAAGCATTGAAGATGAGATTTGTCTTCCTTTAGCAATAAACGTAATTTTGACATACTGGGGAGAATATGACCTCATTAAAGAAGCCAAAGAAAAGGCACGAAAATATGGTGATGTTAAAGGATCTATTTTTGCCGAGGGATTCGAAATTGCAGAGAGTCGAGGCTATCATGTTAGCATAATCCGGGGCAATATTCAAGGGCTAAAGAAAAAGATTGATCAAGGAATTCCATCCATCGTTATTATGCCTGGAATAAAGGATACTATACAACATGCGACGGTGATCTCCGGATACGACCCTGAAGAAAGCAGAATTATTACTTATGTACCTGAGCCGGATACGGTTGGTTCCATACCCGAAAAAAAGTTTATAGAATTATGGGAACAAGACGGATCCTTGACCATCACTATCGTTCCTGCAGATATGAAAAATGTTAATGACAAAGAAAATCCTTCTACCGACCAATCGTACAGGATGTGTTTTGAAGCTGAACGATTACTTCTGGACGGTAAGACAAAAGAAGCAATTGAAAAATTAAAGAATGCCGTTGAAACTAATAAGAATAATGAACTTGCACTGGATATGTTAGGTTCTGTCTACAATGAATTAAAATCTGATGAAGCGAAGGATTATTTCGAGTCCTCGATCAAAGCAAACCCAAAATTTTATCTGTCTTACCGGGGTATGGGAAATTATTACCTCAGAAAGGAGGAATATCAATTGGCTGAAAAATCATATTCATCTGCTATTTTGATTAATCCAAATCGATTTGGTCCTATCTATAAGAACAGGGGAATTGCTAGATTAAAATTAGATGATAAGGTAGGCGCTGTTTCAGATCTAAATACGTATCTGGATCAGTGTCCTCAGGCAAATGATAGGAACAATATTGAATTGGCCATAAAAGACCTTTCATCAGAAAACAAATAATGAATTGATAAGATGATGTATGCTCACCGGCATTTATCATTAATTAAGTAACTCTTTGCATTCCATATATTGAATATCATCTTAAAATTGTCTTTAACGGACTAGATAAACGATTTTATGATTTCAAGAGCATTGTTGATACCATCGTATCTGTCCGTAATCTTCTTTATTCTCCGAACGTTCTCTAAATAAGACTTGTCATCTAATATCCTATGAATTGCATCGGCAATTTGAGTCGGATTAGTATCTAAAGGCTCAAGTTTTATTCCAATTTTCATTCTTTCAACTTTTTCAGAATTACCAAGCTGCTCTCCGTGATTTTGAATGGGTATTGAAACTATAGGTTTTCCATGCTCTATTGCATGAGATATAGCCTCGTGGCCAGCTCTAATCACAACCAACTCGCTTAACGCAAAGATTTCATCTCGAACGGGACACCATTCATAGTACCAACCGGAGGACGATAGTTTCCTTGGGATGACACTACCATTTGGTTTGCCTTCGGAAATAATGTACTGAATTTCTTTTCTAAAGTACTTTGATGCATCCATTATAGTAGAGATCAAGCTTGAGCGAGTTTCGCGGGGACCGCTTATGTGCATAAATACGATTGGTTTTTTCTTATCAAGATTTAGGGAGCGAACTACGCTATTAATCGCTTGATCATCGCCTTGCCACTTTGGAGTTGTAAACCCGATGTAATGCATTTTCCTTTTTACTGATTCTAGATTCCAGATATTATGTTCTGCAATTGTATAAGGGGGAGGAAGATCAGGTATCAGTAATTTTTCGGCGATGTTCCAAATAATTCCAAAAAACTCTCCATTTAATTTTTCAAAAACTCTGGCGGCCCTAAATTCTCTGATCCTTGGTGATAGTAAGAGCTTTATCTGATTAAGTATCACTATTGAAGGTATTCCTAGGACCCTTGATGATACTATGGGAGCTAATCTTGAATCTGAAACAACTACATTTGGTTCAAAAGTAGAAATGTTCCTTGTTTCTTGGGCAACTTGTCTTGTAAAGTTAGTAAACCAAAGTGGGATATTTGAAATACTGTTTTTTACTGAAAATCCTCCATTATTCCATGCAAAATCTATGGGCGGAACTTTTAGACATTCATAACCGTGATTATTGATATAAGAAACTGCCTCTCCAAATGAAGAAAATTTTATAGTCGTATTGTCTCGCCTCAGATGTTCAGAAATAGATATCAATCTACTGGCATGACCTAGTCCAACACCATAAGGAGCTAGATATGCCTTAGCCATAATTTTCAATATTTACACTTCATTATATACTGAATAGATTTTACTGAGATTGTTGAAATCATGTAACCTATATCGTGGTTTTTAGGGTGTATTTTTGTTTGGTAAATTTTCTGTGAATACCAATGAGCGAAATTTGTATAATCTTGAATCAGGTAATTTCCAAGCGTCCGTGGGTGCACCTGCCTTATTGCATAAATTTGCTAGATACTCATTAAGGGTCCACTTTTGTTCAACTGGCACCTGGGGCAAGAACAAACTAGAACCATGTCTACTCTCAAGGAGAAGACCATCTCTTCCAATGATTATTTCATTTTGAAATGCTAGAGTGTTGTCGACTTGAATTAGTGCAGGTTTGGTTAACACGGAGACTTCAAAAATTGTATTTTCCAATTCTTCTTGACTGAGTGCCATGAAACGAGGATCTTCGGTAGCAGCATTAATTGCGGCGGCTATTACTGTATCGTAGATATTCCATGATGGAATAGTATATCCAATGCAGCCACGTAGGTTTTTTTCACTGTCACTAGAATACGATTGGTAAAGTGTTACAAATATTCCGGCCTTCTTGTTACTCTTATGGGTAGAGTTTATAATCTTGCCCTCTCTCAAATATGATTCAACTGCTGTTCTTGCCAGTTTGACAAGTTCAGTACCCTCCTCAACGCTCAAATCTTCTGAATTCATTTATTAATTCATCATAAGGATTAAAAAACTGCAACACTACTCGTGTAGCAATTCGTCACCGTAAATCAGCTTCATCTCATCAAATGTTAGTTTTCTTCCACTTGACATCTTCTTTAGTGCAGCCTCTTTAGCTAAATTCAACAATTCCATATTTTCCTTATTTCGCCGAATTCTCTCCTGGGAATTATCATATTTGTATTCACGCTTATCTCTACTTGCTCCTGACCTTGCTCTAAAGCTAGCCTGTCTTGCTCGTCTGTATTCAATAGCATTTAGTTGTGTATTTACCATCTCCAGTTTAGCTTCTGCCTCTCTTAGCTCACTTCTTGCCTTCCTCCTTTCTTCGTAGAGACTTTCTCTTTGATTAAGTAATTTATCCAAAGTGCCTTTCAATTTGCCTATCTTGTCTCCCAAATCTGATTTTTGATGAAAAATAGCATTCATTTTAGTCTTTAACTTGTCATATTGTATAGAGATTGATCTATAATCGTCCTCTTTCTTGTGAATCATCTTAAGAGAATGTAATCTTGTGGCCATTTCTTTCGAACGAGCAACCAATCTTCGTTCTTCATCTTTGGTCAGTTTTTTTGTTTGAATATCTCTTTCAATTTGATCCAGGTTTTTTGATAGATTGATCATATCAAACCTTTCTTTTCGTAATTTGTGTCCTGCAGAGTCGTTGGCTTTTTCGTCCAGATTCTTCATTTTATTTCGAATTTCCATCAAGTTATTTTTGAGCTCTAGGAATTTTGAGTATTCTGATTCTTTCATCTCATTTACCTTTTTTAACTGCGTTCTGAGTTCTTCCAGGTCCATTCTTTGTTTATCAATTTCAACCTTGGTGGATTCAATTGATTGATTCAGTGATTCTACCTTTTCTTCGCCAGTTTTTTGCTCTGCTAGAAGTGTCTTCTTAAATTTTGTGAGGGTATTTAAATTCGAATCAACATATTTGTTCGATCCCTCAACATTACTCCCATTCCTATCAATATTAGCAACTATGGATGACTTGTTATTTCCGTCTGTGCTATGCTCTTTTAACACTTCTATCGTGTTTTTAAAATATTCAAAATATATCTTTTATCATTAAGGAAAGCACTAAAGTGGATATATCTTTATATTTGATAAGTGACCATTAACATCAATCTATTATGGATGAGTTCGAAAAAGATTTTCCAGATTTTGATTGGAAAAATACTCCTGCTTACAAACATCCTGGCGGAAAAGACTGTCCTTGCCCAAAACACGAGTATATTAGAGAACAAATTAATGTAGCGAAGAGTATTTCTGCTAATAAAGAAAAAAATAATAATAAACATCGAGCACAAATTACACTAAAGTTTTGTCCAGATCATTATAGTGTTTATTTTGATGAAGTAATCCCCTCAATGCCTCTGAAATATAGATTGATGACGAAATTTGCATTAAAAATAAAGGCAATTTTGATACAAAAATTGACTTACATGCAATCTGATCAATGCTTTTATTGCAAATTTGGCTCAGGGGGATTTGACCGAAAAACCGAACTTCCTCCTATTTGATATCATTTTCGCTGATTCCAGTAGGACATTGACTACCCAATTTGAGCCCATGCTGAGCCCGAAACCCAATATATTTCTGAGAGGTATTGAAAGGTATGGGATTGGAGACTTAACTTCGGTGTAATATCCTTCATAAAATGCATTTTCCATTGCTTTATATTTTTCAGTATCTAAAGATAGTAAACTACCAAGAAAAGTACCTACGTCCATACTTTTTGCAAAAACTGAAACGTTTTTCTTTATGAACGCAAGATCAGTTCGTAACACCTTATTTGTCGAACCTACCAGATAATTTTGAGACTTATTATCTGTAAATGAGTAACCGGATTTGTGAAGTCTTCCTGTTATGATTCCCGCTGCAAAGGAAAGTGAAAAATTGCTTCCATTAGATAATGCTTCATGAAGATCACCACCTTGAACAAATTCTTCAACTAACAAATTATCAGAAATTGAAATTAGCGAGGGAGTGGCGATTCCTATTAAACGCAATTTTTCTCTCATTTCAAATCCTTCGTTTGATGTAGTTTTGTTACCAAATTCAGGTGGTGTTGAAGGATGTGCTAGGAGGATGGAAAGAATCGCATATGTCATGACAATTAGATAATCATGCAAGTTCTTGCTCATCTTATTTCGTTTGACAACGACTTTTTTACCATCTATTTCGGTAATAGATATCTCTCGTTGCCAATTTACGAAATACAATGTAATACAATCGCTTCCACTGAATAAATACATTCTTCGACAGCTCGTAAAAAATGCATAGAGTTTTCAAGCTTCTTGTTATCACTCAATTGCTAGAAAATATTGATGGTGGACCGAGTGGGATTCGAACCCACGACCTCAGCAATGCCAATGCCGTATCCTACCGGACTAGACGATCGGCCCATGATTTCGACTTAGATCTACACATTAATATCTTTAGGTTAATTATGTTTTTATTATTGCAATCAAATTTGTGCTAAGGCCAAATTTGGAATAAATTTAGAATAAATTTAGAATAAATTTAGAATAAATTTAGAATTAATTTATATCAAAATCTCAGATAACGATTCGATAAAAATTATAATTAGCTCCGGTACTAACTTAAAGAGGTAGAATATTTCTGGAAACCTCAATTGGTGCTGTTATACGATACGACCCACCGACTTCTGTTAAGGAACCTGAATTTCTAATACTAAAGAACAGAAGAGGTTCGTGGGGTTTTCCACAAGGACATAAGGAACACGGTGAATCAGAACTTGAAACATTGATTAGGGAAGTGAGGGAAGAGACCGGAATAAGATATCTTGACGTAATGTCGTTTATCGGCACAATAAGATATTCATATATGAAATTGAATGGAATAAGATCCCACAAGGAAGTCAAGTTTTATTTTGCCACGACTCCCACAAGAGATATAGTAATTTCTTATGAACACGCTTCTTACAGATGGGTCTCCTTCCTTTCTGCACTTAATATATTGGCACACAGACAGCTAAAATCAATTCTAATAAAAGGTCATCGAACAGGGTTGTATTAAATGATCGATTGGTAACATTATAGTAATAGATTTATACCCAAATACGTAATCGAACTTGAGGATTAGCGGAAATGTCGGACGGTAAACGTGTAGTGTTAACAGCAGACCGTAGCCTTATGACAAATTATAGAGGGAATTTTCTTTATGGGTTTATTGCGTGCGGTCCGTATGAGCTAGTACCTGAATTTGTTTTTGACAAGTTGTTTTGTCCGAGTGTTGAAACCGATAAAAACACTGGACAAGTAAAAGTTGCGCAGTGTGGTCTTAGAAGGATAGAAAGTGCACTATTAAAAGAATACAATAAGGATGAAATAGCAATCGCACATCCTGAAATGCTGGAAAAAAGCATTGGCCCTAATACAACAGTGGTTGGAATCAATGTTATGGACCCATTGGGTATGGCACCAGTAACTACAACGATGTCCCCTGAAAAATTATCGTACGTAGCCATGAAATTTAAAAAAATGTGTGCTTCAGTAATTCAGCTGAAAAAGAAATATGACTTTAAAGTCGTGGTCGGCGGAAATGGGTCATGGGAACTAGCAAAACCGGATAGGATGAAAATTCACGGAATTGATACAGTTGTAATTGGCGAAGCCGATGAGCTAGCACTAGATCTATTTCATGACCTTGAATCTGGAGATGCGCCCGAATTACTTCATACTTTTGTAAGGAATATTGAAAATATCCCTCCTATCCAAGGTCCAACAATAAATTCACTTGTTGAAGCAATGAGGGGATGCGGAAGAGGTTGTGATTTTTGTGATGTAAACAAGAGATCAAAAAAAGATATTCCATTGGAGAGACTTCAAACAGAAGCAAGTATTAATTTGAAATATGGTTTTGATTCTATTTGGCTTCAATCTGATGAAATGTTACTATATGGTTGTGATAACAAAGATTTCGTGCCAAATGCAGATGCTATTACTGACATTTGGAAAGGTCTAAAATCAATTGGCGCTAATTTCGTAGGTACTACCCACATGACCTTGTCTGCCGTAGCTTCTTCTCCAGACCTAATCAGAGATTTGTCGAAAATTAATAACATGGATTCGAACGGAAGATGGTTAGCTACCAACCTTGGTGTTGAAACTGTCGCCCCGCGAATGGTCAAAAAGCATCTTGGAGTAAAGACCAAACCATATCAACCTGAAGAATGGGGTGCTGTGGTAAGGGAAGGATGCAGAATATTGAATGAAAATCATTGGTTCCCTGCCTTGACGCTAATAATTGGCTGGCCAGATGAAACACCAGACGAAACACAATATACAATCGACCTAATAGATGACTTCAGTAGAATGAAAATGAGTGGTCTTGTAGCTCCACTGCTCTATCAAGATTTTTCTGAAAGGAATTCAATGCATTTTGGAAATCTAAACGAATCACAATTTACCTTGTTTTGGAAATGCTGGCAGTTTAATCTGCGGGTCATAAACGACATTATTCCTATAATCATTCGCAACAAGACATACGGACCTGCAATGAAAGTGTTTATGGCAGTCTTGATAAAAGCAGGGACTTGGGCGATAATGCGATATCTAAAGGGCTTATCAAAACAATTGTTTAATGGTCAGGTTCCTGAAGATATCGTAGAAAAATATGCCAGAAGTAGATCCGTATCTGCTTCTTTATCGCCAAAACTTTAGGGTAAAAAATTAATAATTTTTCTCTTTAATTCTTACCTATACTTTCAATTTCTTTGATAGCGGTGTCTGCAATAGTCGCTATTTTTGGTTTGAGAATAATGAAATAATTCTTATCAGCTCTTTCAACAGCAGCAACTGTCTTGTATTTCTTTGTTGAAATATCAAATTCAATTAATCCTGGTTCCATATTTCCTTTTGCATAAATCATCATCATGACGTCACCAGATACAGGGGTGAGTGGCAGGATAGAGAACACATACCCTTTGTAAGAACTAGCAGGCAGAACTTGTTTCATGTAAGGTGCAACTGACACAAGATACAAGAAAAATTCTTCAACGGTCGAAAACTCTTCATATTCAAATTTCATATCTAATGGTCACATTCATCCTTGATATAAGGTTAAGGATTATTCGATTATACGGATGGACATTTTGAGACTTATCCATAAGATTCGAACTTTACGCCATAACTTCCATCTTTTTTCTTATTTCTTTCCGTAACAAATCCTTTTGGAATAAGATAATCCAATGCTCCATCAACTGTTCCTTGCCATCCACACACATAGAAAATAGTATTTTCAGGTGTAATTGATTCTCCAACGAGCTCCTCAAGAGGAGATTTATCCGTTCCCAATTTTGGACGTAAGAATGATTCGACTCTTCCTTTCTGGCCATTCCAGCTTCTATTGAACCATTCCTGAGGTCTGCTGATACTAGCGCGATATCTGAAGTTCCATTTATCCTTACCACTGTCCAAACTTTCGTTTTCAAGGTCCGTTAAAAGCTCTCTATAACTAAGCTCATCTACATAACTTGCACCGTGTAATATTACTATCTCACGCTTGCTACCTATTGATTTTAAATGAAGGGCATATGAAATGAATGGCGCCAGTCCAGTTCCTCCGCCGATAAGAACCATTCTTCTGTCGTCCGGGGTTCCGTCATGTTTCTTTTCATCTATCGTAAATGCACCAGTTGGCTTTACCCAAAGAATTTCATCCTGTTCTCTTCTATTGAATAATTCTGTAGTCAATCTACCCGGCACAGGTTTTTTAACCCATCTTACAAGTAACTCAAAGACGCCTTTTTGCTCAGGAGGTGATGCTATCGAGTATGCTCTTCTGACTATCTTGCCTTCAGAAGGAACATGTAGTCCAATAGTCAAGAATTGACCTGCCTTGAAATCTGGTACAGATCCTTCGGATGGCTTTATTTTGAATATCATTAGATCTTCCTTCAATACTCGAATATACGATATTATCCCCTTATTGTCTACCACCATACAAATCTGAAAATCGAGCCGGCATTTAAATACATTATTAATTTGAAGGTTTACCGGCGTAATTTTTAGGAAAACATTTTGCCATTTCAGTAAAAAATCAATGAAATTAATTTATTTCAGAACATCCATATGTCAAGATATGTTCAAGTTTGAGAATTTTCATGATAGAGATTCTAAAAGTGTCGATGATATTGAGAAACTGATTAATGAAAATAGTTCTGAGCATCAACAACTCCTAGAGTCATTCAAGAAATCAATGGATTCATTTGCAACCGAGCGCTCCATGGACACGTGTTTGCAGGCGCTCAATATTTCAATCCAACTAGCAAGTGTTAGGTCCACATTAACGGAGTTATACAAGAGTTATTGTCATATTTTGGAAAGGGAAGTAACCAGATTAAGAAAGTTAACACAAGAGAATGCCAAATGACCTTATCCAAATAATCTGAGCTAGACAAAAGTAATTTTGTTTCTAATCGTGCCAAGGTTTTCAATCATTATTTCCACGATGTCACCATCCTTTAGATATTTTGGTTCTTTCATTGACATAGCAACACCTGCAGGAGTTCCGGTAGATATGATATCTCCAGATTCTAATGTCATTATTTGACTTAGACTGGATATTATCTTATCAATCGATATTACCATTTTGCTGCTAGAGGAATTTTGTCTAGTTTCACCGTTGACTTTAGTGATAATCTGCAGGTTTTGCGGATCATTGATTTCTTCCTTTGTCGTTATCCACGGACCGCAGGGAGCAAAGGTATCAATACCTTTGCCTCTTGTAAACTGCTTATCTTTAAACTGTATATCTCTTGCTGAAACATCATGTAGAATGGTGTATCCAAATATGGATTCGGCAGCCTTTTCGGGCTCTATATTTTTGGTATCCTTTCCAATAACAATTGCCAATTCTGCCTCGTAGTCAAGGCGTTGAACAAATTGCGGACATCTGACAACACCAAATGGATGGTTTAGAGTTGTTCGGGGTTTAATAAAAATAACAGGTTCGTTTGAGGGAGTAAGTCCTGCATCTCTTGCATGATCATAATAATTGAACGCCAAACAGATTATTTTTGGTGGATCTGGAATAGGTGCCAATAAATCTTCAAGAATAATATCGTTACTAAATTTAATATCAGAAATATACTTACTAACTTCATTAATCCATCCTCTTACAATAAATTCCTTTATGGTCTGAGGTATAGGGACCCCCGTCTGTTCCTGAAAGTCAAGCTTTGTGATTATCTTTTTACCATCAGGCGAGACTATTCCATATGTTTCTCCGACTTCTTCTATTTTGATCCTTCCGATTTTCATTTTATTTACCTATGGCTAAAAATTGCTGATGTTTTATCTTGGGTATTGCAAAAACCAAATCTAATTAATTGAAAAGGCGTACCTGATTTTAGGTGTGATACAGAAGTCTCTGCAAATCCCTCAATACGTTCCAAACTGTTTGGATTAAATTTGCCATTAGCGTACAGCTCCTTGGGAACCAGGATGGTGTAATTTATCTTGTCCATATCTGATACCCATTGAATTTTCTTCATCTCTCTTATAACCTCATTATTCAAATAAGAAGCTGTAATTGCTTTGTTGTCTCGATCTATTTTGTTAATTTTTATATTATATAATTCCATGAGTCTGATTTCTTCATCTTCCGTAAGGAGTATGGCATCATCCTGTGAAATATAAATTACATTGGAAACTTCAACCTGTCTTGTGCCTAGATCTATGTTCGGATGATTTTTCAGGATTACTTTCGTATCTTGAACATTTTCTATAATTACTCTTATTGGGTCTTTGACAAAGAAAAATCGAGTTGCAACAGGCTCAAGTATTTTCCTATTCATCGATTCTAGTGTCTTAAACGGCGGTTTTGATTCAGCTAGTGTTAACCCAAGGCTTAAAACAAAGCTTCTGATTGCTCTGGGATCAAACCCTCTCTTTCGTAATGCTGACAAAGTCAGGAGGCGAGGATCATCCCAATCAGCAATCTGTTTATCATCTATCAATTGTTTAATCTTTCTTTTGGAAACTGGCATATTTTCAAATTCCAATCTTGAGAATTCGACAACTATTGGCTTTCGTAATTCTAATCTGTCAAGGATATCCGAATATAACGCATTGCGTAACTCATACTCCTTGCTTCTTAGCGCATGACTTACACCATCAAGAGAATCTTCAACCGGTGCAGCAAAATCGTAGGTGGGCCACACCTTTACTTTTTCACCCAAAAGTGGATGCGAAGCTTCTATTATTCTAAAGAGGGTGGGGTCTCTTAGAACAGTATTGTTGTCGTCCATTCTTCCCTTGAATCTTACAATGGCCTCATTTTGGTGATAAGTTCCGTCAAATAATTTGTCCAACCTTTCCATGTTTTTTTCTGAATTTTCAATATTACTTCTACATGGGCATTCAACTTGCTGCATTCTCATTTTATGAATATTGTTTGTATCACAGGTACAAACGTATGCATTGCCGCTTAATGTTAATTTTTTACCATAATCCTGTAGAAGGAAAATGTCATCAGATGTATTTTTTACAATGTCCGGTTTGACCCCTAGCCACTCTAACCCACTTCTAATAGCTTCATAATACTCTAATTTTTCATTCAAAGGATTAGTATCGTCAAAGCGCAGAATCAATTTACCGTCATAAATTCTTGCATATTCCTCGTCAATTATGGCTGCTTTTGCGTGACCAATGTGAGGATATCCATTTGGTTCAGGTGGAAACCTGGTGACCACTTTGGTTCCTGTCATTTGAAGCTTTGGAAATGGATGTGAGCTCTTATTCTCCTGAGTCGACTTTGAATCAAGATTGCTATTTGTTGAATCCAGTTCTTTAAGATATTTTTTCTGCTGGTCTATATCCATCTTATTTACGGATTCTACTACAGTCTTGATTTCCTCTATCACCATCTTTATTTCCTTTTTCAGCTCAGGTTTCAGACTCAGAATTTTGGACAGGACCGTATTCACATTTGTGCTACCTGAATGTTCGACTGCATTTTTTAGCGCTATAGCATTGACTAGTCTATGAATTTCATCGTTACCTTTCACAAGACTACAAACTCCTTTCGACTATAAATTTCGCAGAAGATACAAGTGCATTTTTCGCGTTAGTATCATCATAACTTTTTAACGATTCAAACGCTCTTATCATTTTATCATGTGCAGTTTTTCGTACTTCTTCTTCTATGTTCAATGATGATATCGCGCCAACGGCGTCTTCAACGTAGTCGGGGTTTGCCCCCTTGGATCCGAAAACTTTCATGATTTTTTCTCTTTTATCTGCGTCCGCATTTTCTAATGCCAAGAGTATAGGAAAAGTTTTTTTGCCTTCTCTTATGTCATTCCCAACTGCCTTTCCCGTTAATTTAGGATCGCCTGTAACCCCGATCAAGTCGTCTATCAATTGAAATGAAATTCCTGTGTATCGTCCAAACTTAGATAGGTTGTTGACATTCTCGGCGGAGGGATCTTTGGAGGACAGAACACCTAGGGCGCAAGAAACTTCAAACAGAGATGCAGTTTTCTTTTGTATCATGTCCAAATATTCCTCTACTGTCGGTATATTGTTACTTGAAGCCATTTGTATGTCAAGGCCTTGGCCCTCGCACACGTGAACACAAGAGGTAGATAGAATCCTATTCATTTCGGAAATAATAGTATCGTCATGTCCAACTTTTTTTCCCTGTATCGACAATACTTGAAAGGCCTTCGAAAAAAGGATATCTCCAGCTATCAGTGCGATTGGTAAACCAAATTTCTTATGAACAGTAGAGATACCATGTCGAATATCATCGTTGTCCATGATGTCATCATGAATTAGAGAAAAATTATGAATCAGTTCAACTGCTGCTGCAGCTGGTAACGCTTTTTCTTCCAAACCAGAAAACATTTCACTACTTTTTATAACCATGAACGGCCTGAGCTTCTTTCCTCCACTGGCAAGATATGAACATGCTGCATCATACAATCTGTTTGGTTCACCCTCTAGGACTGATAATGTAAAGTTTCTTACACGTGATACAACACTGCTAAGTTCTTCTTTCAAATTATCCATTATTTCACCTTTGCTAATTCTCCCATAGTCATAAATCTGATTTTTCCAAGTTGGTTTATGTTTTTACTACCAACAAGAAACATCGCACTCCTTAATTCCATCAGCGTCCGATTTGTAAATTCATACAGGCTATCCAACGATTTTGAAGCATGTCTTAGAAAAGGAAAAGCCATTCCGCACATGTTCGCCCCCAATGCTATACATTTGGCGATTTCTAAGCCATTACGAATACCGCCAGACGCAATAACTGGTATCTTTACTGATTTTCTCACTTCTATCAAACTGACTGCAGTAGGGATGCCCCAGTCCCAAAACAATTCTCCCAAATTTATCTTGTTAGAGTCATGTGCCGTCTCAGCCCTTAACTTTTCAACACCAGCCCAGCTCGTTCCGCCCGACCCGGCAACATTGATTGCTGAAACCCCGACAGATTGTAATCTTTTTGCGACATCCATTGAAATCCCAGCTCCCACCTCCTTCACAATTATTGGAATATCAAAATTAGAACAAATTTCTTTGATCTTTGATAGCACGCCCTTATATTTTGGTTCACCTTCCGGTTGAATCAATTCTTGTAATGGATTCAGGTGTACAACAAGCGCGTTAGCTTCGATCATTTGAATCATGTTCCTTATATCCTTGATTTTCAAACCCTTCGAAAGTTGTGCTCCGCCTATATTTGCCACCAGAAATGCATTTGGGGCATTGGATCTGGCAATCGAGTATGTTTCAGCAAGTTCACTGCTTAAAAGGCCTGCCCTTTGACTACCCAGTCCCATGCCGAGTCCAAATTTCTCAGCAGCAAGAGAAAGCCTGGAATTTATTTTTGTGGCTTCTGGGGTTCCTCCTGTCATGGAATCGATGATAATTGGAGCCTTGAAATTGTGGCCAAGAAACTTCTGACTCGTTTCCACAGCATCAAAATCAATTTCTGGTAGGGCGTTATGAATCAACTTGACATATTCTAAATATGTGGATGACTCTTTAGCTTGAACGTTCCTAGTTAATGGAATAACTATTCCCTCCTTCTTACGTTGTTTTATTACTTCGATGTCTGAGGGAAAGTCTGATTCATCGGGCATTTCGCTTACTGGACCTTTTTCCCTTTATTACTGTACCTTTAGTTATCTTGTTATCTAGAATTTTTAAGAGTCTATCCGGTTTAAAGCCATTTATAAAATGGACATCAATTCCTGAAAGTGAAATTTTTAAAGCTTCACGAACCTTTCTCTTCATTCCTCCTGTAACGTCAAAATTTACACTTGAAAATTTAATTTGTGATTTCTCTTCGACTGTATTTATGAGATCCTTTGTTCGGGGATCCCGATAAATTCCATCAACATTTACTGCAAAAACTACTTTCTTCGGTTTTAACACGTAGGAGAGCATTGTCATCAATTCATCACCTGATAATATCGAGTATTTATGATTCGTTCTATAAACAATATCGCCATATGTCACTGGTATTATTTTATCTCTGGTCATTGATGCCAATTCGACGATCTTTTTTGCAATCGGCTTATTATTTGAAATAAATGAAAAAGGTGAAACAGAATATGGATTCAACCTGAATTTCATCATCGACTTGACTAATTTATGGTTTAACAAAATCATTGATTCATGAACTATTGCTATGCCGTCTGACGGATACCTATCGGGCTTGGAATGCATATCGTACTTTACTGACCAATAATGCCCAAAGGATCCACCGCCGTGAACTACAATTATGGGCACTTTAACAGACAAAAACGTCTTAAATATTCGATCGATGGCCATTTTGTTCATGGTCATTGCTCTTTCTTTGTGAGTAACAACAGATCCGCCCAACTTGATTAAGATGACATCTTGCAGCATTATGGTTACTTTTCCTGTGAAAATTTAAACCTTGATACGTAATAAGTTCAGCCCAATATTACACCATCATAATCAAATTCTACTTGAATCCATTTACCGGGACCACTGCCTATTTTTGCTATTACTTCATCACTTGAATCGGTCGGTATAAGCGCAATAACGGCTCCTCCTTTACCAGCACCAGTCAATTTTGCACCTAGTGCGCCATTATTGAGACAAATCTTGATCAATTTTTCTATCTCTGGGTGGGATACGCCCAGTATCGACAACAATTTGTGATTTTCAGTAAGTAAACTACCAAGCTCTGATTCATTGCCTTCATTCATTGAACTTATTGCCCTTCTGCAAATATGGTGAGCCCTTGATGAAAGATCATTAAATAGACTAGAATTTTTTTCCCTGAATTGCCTGACTTGCGAGACTACCTCACCAGTGGAATGTTTTATCCCGCTGGCACCAATAAGCAGTGTAAATTTTTTTCTGGGGCTTATCTTACTGAATCCTTTTTCCGGTTCAAAATTTACAATTCCTCCAAAAGTTGAAACATAACAGTCTACGCCTGAGGAATTTGTGTGTATATTTTGTTCCATTATTCTTGCAGTTTCGTATATCTGATTTTTGTCGAAATCAGAAAACAGAGAATAAAGCGCGGCAACAGTTGATACACATGACGCTGCTGAAGATCCCAAACCCTCTCCATGGGGAATTTGTGACTCTATTTCCAAATTAACTCCTGCATTGACCAAATTTTTTTCATCTAAGACATGCTTTACACACTTAAAAATCGGAAATAGTGAAACTGAACTATTATCGTGTGACATCATGTCATTATCGTTACTATTAATAGGTATACTCAATGAGTTTTGTCCGGATTTTATGTTGACACGTGATTTGTCATTCAATTGCGCTACTACGTGAATTCTTCTGTTTATTGCAGCTACAATGGCAGGGTTATTGTAGACTACAAAATGTTCTCCAAAAAGGATTATTTTTGCTGGAGCTGATGATGCAGCCTTGTTTATACCGGAATTCATACAAACAAAATTGATGAATAACCGACTACTGACTTGTTATCTCCTGCTATGTCTCCACTTGTGGCATATTTCAACAATTTACCTTTGGTCGCTCCCATTCTTTTTGATATTTCCATGACTGTTGCAATTGCGCCATAGCCGCATGCTGTTACATTAAACGAAATTAATACTGAATAAAATTTTTCAACATCAAGAGATAGAATCGCAGATATCAAGAGATTATCCTTTTCATGGGCCAGATTATTTGCTTCGTAGTGTGTCAGATCCGAAGAAGCTATTGGCATAAAATTTCTGTCCTTTATTGATTCATATATATCAGAGCCGAGTTTTTTGCACGTATTCTTGCCTTGATTAATCAGAATTATTGGCACAATTTTGAAATCGCTTTTAATGTATTGAAGAAACGGAAGCTGGACTTCAATACAATGATCTCTGGCATGTGCTGACGCGTCAGTATTAACTACCTCACAATTATGTTGAATGTTTTTGGCCATCTCAGAATCAATATCTATTTTCCCAAGTGGAGTTTCCCAAGAACCATTATCCATCAGAGATATATCGCTACCCAGACCATAGTGATTGGGACCAAGGATTAATGCAGATTCGAATTTGGATGAAGACAGTTCATAGTATCCATGAGCAGCTACCGCACCAGAATACATATATCCTGCATGAGGACTGACCATGCCGTAAATTCTTTCACTATTACTCGAAGGTGGTAAATTACCTGGTCCGAAATTATGATCTTTAAACAGTGATTCAATGTCTTCCGTCAGTTCTTTTTGGTTTTTTGGATAAAATATTCCAGAAACAGCAGGTTCTCTTAAATAAGAATTCAAGATATCTCTTCGACCAATTTGGTCTCAAAGTCATCAATCGATATCTTCATTTCATTATCGGACTTTATCTTACCCTGCTTCTTCAGGACTTCCCTGGTGAGTAGCCAGTACACCGTTGCAAGTGCTTTTCTACCCCTGTTGTTTGCAGGAATTACTAAGTCAACATTCGATGTAACATTATCACTATTTGCTATTGCAACCACTGGAACGCCTGCTCTTGTTGCTTCTAGTACTGCTTGCTGATCTGCCTGTGGATCTGTTACAATTACTACTTGCGGTTCCATGTAACTTGCCAGTGATGGATTTGTAAATGTTCCAGGCATGAAGCGTCCAATAATTCCTGATGCACCTGTCGATTCACAAAATTTCTGAACAGGCGTTTTACCGTACTCTCTTGCAGAGGTGACTATGATTTTAGAAATGTCCGCTCTTCCGATAAACTTGGCAGCAACATCAATTCGCGTAAGTGTCTTGCTAATATCCAAAATATACAGACCCTCTGGATTTGCACGAACAATGAAAGGTGACATAAATTTAGTTTTAACAGGTGTACCCACCCGTATACCTGTTGAAAGTATCATTTTTTCAAGATTATCGTTTTCAATATCCTCTTCTCCCATTTCGGTGAACGTTTGGCTTTCTGAATCTTCAGATGTTTGATTCTCAATTTCCTCCAAAGGTTCTTTGGCGTTTTCTTCTTGGTTTGCACTTGACATTTTAAGTGAAAGACAAATCAATCATGCCTTTTATTAAATCATACTCTGAAAGTCTTAAAAGTTCATTTAGTTTAGATACTCGCTCTCCCCCAACAACGCCAGTTTTTATCATTTTGGAAGCCGTCGCCACTGCTATATGCGAAATGTGCGAATCAATCGACTCTCCCGATCTGTGCGAAGTTATTATTCTAATGTTATTATTGGTACAGGTACTTGCAAAATCCAAAGCATCATGTAAAGTACCAGCTTGATTAACCTTCAGAATCGCAGCGTTACAAGCTCCGTATTTGCGTGCCTCTCTTACCCTCTCACTTTTTGTAACAAGCATATCATCACCAGTAATGAAACAATTGCTGTTTCTTTTTGTAATCGCTGCCATACTCTCAAAATCATCTTCATTAACCGGATCCTCAGCATAAATAAGATGATAATTCTTTATTAAATCCTCAACAAATTCTATTTGCTCTTGGGTTGTTCTAATGAGCCCCTGTCTTGAATAATCATAAACCTTTCTCTCAGGATCCCATAATGAAGAACTTGCAAAATCAATACCCAATGCAATATCTTTGCCCAACCTCAGACCAGAATCTTCCACAGCTTGAGCAACTATTGAAACTGATTGGTCATTATTTAAATTGGGCGCCCAAGCACCTTCATCGCCTCTACCATATGTGAAACTCTTATCTTTTTTTTCTAAGAGAATTCTCACATCTTTGTGTATCTTGAAGTTAGTTTCCAATGCCTCGTTGATGCTCTTGGATCCTATCGGGCATACTAGAACTTCTTGAATATCGGGCGTACCAGGACCGGCATGAGCACCACCTCCAAGGATATTTCCAAGAGGATAAGGGAACCTGTATGGTCCGTGTTTATTCAACAATGCAAAAAGTGGAACATTCAATGAGAGCGAAGCAGATGATGCTGACGCAATACTAACTCCATAAGCTACAGATCCTCCAACTTTGCTATAGTTATCAGAACTATCCATATCTTTGAGGATTTGATTTATAGCATGTGAATCTGAGGCATCTACGCCAACAAACCTAAACTTGTTTGATTCAAATTTCTGTAGCGTACTCTCTGGATTGTTGTCAACAAAACTTGGTACTTCATGACTTCCAACACTAGCACCAGAGGGAGCACAAGCTCTTCCTAAATATTTGTTGTCCGTGATTACGTCTATTTCTATAGACTTGGAGCCTCTGCTGTTGTAGACAATTCTTCCCTTCAGAGATGAAATTAAAGGCATATTAACTTCAAACTTAATCTATTTCGGATTCGATTTCAGACATGCGTCTACGTAGCGCTTCGTAATAAGGTATTACTTGGTATATTGTTTCAACAGAAGATACAAACATTCTCCTACAACAATATCTCTTGATGTCAAGTGAGTCCATAACGTCTGCAGGATCCTCTCCGGCTTTAATTCTGTTAGAGTATTCACCGTATTTATTAGCTATTACATTTCCACACGTAAAACATCTTACGGGTATAAGCATTGATTTTTTATCTTCAGGTGGCCTATAAAAACCAATATTTGTTGCCTTCGTGTTTATATAGCAAATATTCAAATTAGTGATTTCTAAACCGCTAAATCTATGCGGGAGTCGCCCAGCTTGGTCAACGGCGTAAGACTGAGGCTCTTATCCCTTAGGGGTTCGTGGGTTCAAATCCCATCTCCCGCATTTCAAATTATTCATTTATGAAAATTTCTTTAATATTTTGTAATAAGGTGATGTCTTGTGTTTTTCAATACATTTTGCACATAGTGATTTATGTCCATATTTAACATGACATTTACAATCGCATAGCTCGGTATTTATCAACAGCTAACTGAATTCCAAATTTATGTTATTTAAATAATTTCAAATAAACGAATTTTCACACATGCGAAAATTTTTTATCGATTACTCTGTAGGATATGCTAATGGAAATAGATTCTTCCTTAAAGAAAAAGCAAGAACTTTACACATTACTGAAATCGCAGCACGAAGCTGAAGTTAAGGAAATGAATCACTACATGACAGTGTTGAGCCGAATGAATAATGGGATCATAAAGAATTATGTTCACAAACTACTTGACGATGGCTTGAGACATATTGAATATATTTCTACATTGATGTCTTCTATTGAAGGTGCTAGCAGCAGTCTGAATCTGACAAAGCAGGGTATTGTCCGATCGATAGATGAAGAAAAGGAATCAAGGGACCTTTTGATAAAATGCGTATCGCTCGCTGATGATCTTGAGACCAAATCCTTGTTGAAAAGCATTATTGTTGACGAAGAACATCACATCAAGATACTCGAACACATTGAAGAATTAGTATCTTCATCTGGTAAATGAACTTTTTTGAATTGTATAGTTAAATCCCGACTCCTCAATTGATATATGTCACAGTCCAAACTTATTCGTCTGATTGTAAAAAACTATGTGGAAACTTCAAAATGTTTTCTCATTATTAGTAAAGATGGTATTACTACCGACCTATTTGCTATGTCTCAATCTGATCCACTATTTTTCGACTCTAGCTTAAATATTAGACAATTAAGATCAAAGATTCCATCAATAGCCAGAACTGTTAGTATCGCAAAGAATCTCGATTACTATCAAAATAAGATATGTCACGAAATACCATCTATTCCTGATATAGAACAAATAAAACCAATATTGCAAAAGTTGCGCATTATAATAATCGCATTATTTTTGAAACTGAACAATCTAATGATAGAAATTAAAACAAAATTTTCTTTAGACTATGATAAAAATTTAGTAGATTGGAACGATCATTCAGAGCATGTTCTAATAATCAGCTCTAGTATTTTGATTGGTTATCAACAAGGAAAGACGGAGAAAAAAACGCTCGATACTGTAAAAGAGACTTTGAATTATCTTGAAATATCAATGTCAATTATTGACGATGAAATATCTTACCTGTATTGATTCATTTATCTTGTAATTTCAAATGCTTCAAGTACTTGATTGCTATGACCCTGTGGCTTGACCTTTTTGAATATTTTTACAATCACCCCTTTTTCATCTATTAGAAATGTAGTTCTGTTAATACCCATGTACTCCTTGCCCATGAATTTTTTTAATCCATAAGTTCCATAATTTTTTGATATTGAATTGTTTATGTCAGAAGCCAAGTGATACGGTATTTTCATTTTCTCCTTGAACTTCTCATGAGAATCTTCAGTATCAGGACTAACCCCGATTATCTCAATTCCTGCCTTTTTGAATTTGTGATAATCAGTTGTAAATTCTGACGCCTCTGTTGTACACCCTGTTGTAAAATCACGTGGATAAAAATAGACAACGACTTTTCTATTCCTAAAATCCGATAATTTCAGTTCTTGCATACCACTCCTAAATGTAAAGTCCGGTGCTACTGTCCCAGTTGCTAAACCCTCTGAATTAGATTTTTCTTCTGTTGTCAAGCTATATATGTCATAATTTTTTCTAGCCAGCATAATAAAAGCATTGATGATAAATTGATGCTAGAAAGGCTGAAATAAAAATTAATATAACTTTCCACTGAATTTAAAAGTCGAACAGTTGAGCGATAAGTGATTTTATGGCTAATTACGATATCGTGGTTGTAGGTGGCGGACCGGCAGGTCTTTCTGCTGCATATTCTGCGGCTAGAAAAAATGCTAGAACTATAGTGCTAGAGAAAGATGATTCTATTGCACAGAACATTAGAACCAGTGGTGTGTCTTGGATTGATGATATGAAACGACTTGAAATTCCAGAAAGATGTTACAATGCAATAAAAAATTTCAGGATAATATCTCCATCAAAGGATATTCTCCTAAGAGGCAAAACACCAAAGTCATGCGTCTTAGATGTTCGATCCACTTACCAGTATTTGGCAACACTTGCAGCGAAAGAAGGAGCTGAAATATCTGTTAGGAGCGAAGTTCGCTCCGTTAAATATGATTCCAAAAAAATAAGAGGTATAATTTGCAGTACGCCAAAGGGAAGGACCGAAATTGACTCAAGACTCGTCATAGACGCAAGTGGTTTTAATAGCATAGTCGGCAGAAGATCCGGACTTGTGCAAAATTGGACAAAGTTCGGCATAGGCGCGGAATTCGAATGTTATTGTGATGATGTTGATCCAGAAACATGGACCTTAATGGTTGGACAAAAGTACTCCGATGCAGGATATGCTTGGATTTTTCCGATTTCCAAACAACGAGTGAGAATAGGGACGGGAGTCGGTCGGCCTGAATCCTTGGCCGATCCAGTTAAGAAATTAAATTCCATAATAGAAGGTAAATTCAAACCATTAGAAGAGCTCGGAAATATTCAACCAATTGAATTTCACTATGGATTCATACCTAATGAAGGATCACGAAACTCATCTATATTTGATGGATTAATGCTAGTAGGGGATTCTGCCGGTCAAGCAAATCCACTAGTACTGGAGGGAATAAGATTTGCAATTGAATTTGGGCGTGTCGCCGGTGAAGTGGGAGCGAACTCCTTATCGAAAGGATGTACCAGGAAATCCCTAGAGGAATATGAAAAATTCTGGAAGGACCGGGTTAGCTCAAAAATAAAATCATCTCTTAAGGTTCAATCACGGTGGTTACAGATGAATGATGATTCTTGGGACAGGGAAGTGGAGATTATTGAACAAATGACAGTAGAAGATTTTGTTGATTTCATCAAGGCTCAGTTCACTACAAGTAGGTTGATGAAATTGGTTTTTACGCATCCACACACGACTGCAAAACAGTTGTTTAGGTTAATTTTGGATAAATAAATTTGAAGCAAGATTTTTATATGATTCAGAAAACAGCAAGTTTACCCTTGGCTGGAGAAACCGTTACCCAGTTTGCGCCTATCATGTACATGCTTGGCTTTGGGTTACTTGCCTCTGTTCCAGTCCTGTTTTTGTCAAAACTAGTTTCACCAAGACGAAGGTATAATCCTGTAAAGTTCTTGCCGATGGAATGTGGCCAGATGCCATCTGGTGAAGGCCGATCTCACTTCATGATGCAATACTACTCTTATATTCTCATGTTTGTTGTTTTTGATGTCATGTCAATATTCTTATACGCTTGGGGAGCGTCACTTTTTTCTATCTCACGAACAGCAACACTACCAATAATAGGCTTCCTTGCGATAATGTTTTCAGCCATGGGTTACGCTCTTTATCTTTCAGGGAGGAAAGGTATTTGGTAGATATCCAACGTGAATTAAGAGTTAAGCATAATGGATTCAACTTGGAGGCTCAGATTCAATATTGATAAAAGATCTGGTAAATCCTACCAATTTCAATATCATGGTAGGAAAACTTGGAGATGTCCTAACAAGAGCACTAGACCTTCCATTAGGTTATGCGATTAATTGGGGCAGAATATGGTCATTATGGCCAGTACATCTTGAAACTGCCTGTTGCAGTGTAGAATTTGGAGCAGCTTCAGGTCCCAGATATGATGTTGAAAGATTTGGAATAATTGAAGCGTTTGGTTCATTACGACAATGTGATTTGATTGTAGTTCAAGGAACTGTAACTCGAAAGATGGCTCCTAGGCTAAGAATGGTTTATGATCAGATGCCAGATCCCAAATATGTTATTGCTATGGGTGCCTGTGCGATCACAGGAGGACTTTATATTGATTCTTATAACGTGCTACCAGGAATAGACGGAATCGTACCTGTCGATGTGTACGTACCAGGATGTCCACCAAGACCTGAAACCCTGATTCAAGGATGCATGTTGTTACAAGAGAAAATAAAAAGGTCGAAGATTAGATAAATGAGCTCGAATCAATCTAACTCACAAAATGGCTCTGAACAAGATGCAAAAGTAACTCAATCACCACAAACTTCATTGCCTACAAAAAGTGAAGCTGTAGTCCCAGAATTTGAAGGTAGTATCGTCAATCAGTTAGTTACAAGATTTACCGATAAGGTAATACAAGTCGTGTATGTTAGGCCAGGGAGGACAAAGATTCTTGTTCCTCCAAATGAGATCGTTAACGTTGCCAAGTTCATCAAAGAAACTATAGGACTTGATCATGCGGAATCCGTTTCAGGTACTGACTATCCAAAGGATAACCAAATCGAAATAATTTACCATCTGAGCTCTTATTCAGATGAAAAACTTTCTTCGCATGTTATGGCCCTTTCAACAAGAGTGGATAGGAACAATTCCAGACTTCAAACACTAATTGATGTATTTAAGAGCGTAGAGTATCATGAAAGAGAAACATTTGAAATGCTTGGAGTATATTTTGAAGGTCATCCAAGAAATGACAGATTCTTGCTCCCAGAGGACTGGGCAGATATTCCTCCGCTAAGAAAGGAGTTCCGAATTAAAGGAAGATAGGTGAGATAAGATGGAAAATCTTGAAGAAAAGTTTGATGAAACCATTAAGATGGGACTGGAAATAGTCAAAGAGACTGAAGAAGATAGACTGATGACGCTTAGTGTCGGTCCTCAACATCCAGGTTCTGGTCACTTTAGATTTACGATAAAGGTAGATGGTGATTACATCGTTTATTGTGATCCTGATCCCGGATATGTGCATAGGGGAGAAGAGAAAATGTGTGAATACAGGAACTTTATTCAAAACATCCCTCATCTGGAACGACCCGTAATACATGATTCTACAAATATTACTTATTCGTACAGCTTGGCAGTGGAAGAACTCGCCAATATTCAAGTTCCACTTCGAGGACAGTATATTCGAGCACTGGCCTCAGAACTGAATAGGCAGGTTTACACACTTTATTGGCTAGGGATTTATGGTATATTTCTTGGGCATTCTACTATGTTTATGTGGCCTGTCGGCGATAGAGAATTATTTATCGACCTTTTGGAGGCGCTTACCGGTGCTAGGGTTACTCACGCATTTAATATTCCAGGCGGTGTTCGAAATGATATGCCCGAAGGATTTAAGGACAGGTGTCTGAGGCAAGTCGCATACTTTGAGAAGAGACTTGATGAATATGAAGATATTTTTTACAATAATCCGTTATTCAGGCAGAGAACCGAGGGCGTGGGAGTTCTTACAAAGGAGGATGCCATGAAGCTTGGAGTCACTGGTTCTGTCCTCAGAGCATCAGGAATTCCATTTGATGTCCGGAAGGCAGAACCTTATGATGTTTACAATGAGATAGATTTTAAGGTACAGTACATGAAGACTGGCGATTCATTCGCAAGATCAATGGTCCCGTTTCTTGACATGAGGGAGTCATGTCAAATTATTAGAACATTGCTTGATAAAATGCCACAATCTGGCGAAGTAAGGGCCAAACTTCAACCAAATCCAAAAGGTCCGGCTGGTGAGTCGTACAAAAGAGTAGAATCAGGAAGAGGAGCGCTTGGATACTATATCGTAAGCGACGGAACACCAAAACCTTATAGAGTAAAACTATCGGTTGGTTCATTTAGGAACATGCTTGCTCTTCCGTACCTTTTGATAGGATCAAAATTGGCTGACATGCCATCAATTTATTGGTCATTAAACTATTGGCCAGTGGAGGCTGACAGATGAATATGCAAATTAAATCAAAGTATCAACTCAACAAATACGCTGATAAGAGAAAAATAACTGATATCGGATTGTTTGGGAGGAAGAGTGTATAATCAAGTTGTCTATCTCTCCAAAAGACTTTAGATTTGGGAACTTTGTTGGAAGTCTCATCCAATTAATTTTTTGGGTACTTGTAATAGTAACACTGGTCGGGCTCCCATTAATCTTTATTATCTTATTTTATGTGCCGCTTCCCCCAGTAAATGGAGAAGTCTTGACTCCTTATCTATTTTTCTCCATGATGGTTGACCCGACTCGTACCATACCAATAATTAATTTCATGATTCACACGGATCTATTTAGAGTAGCGGTGTTTCCTGGCTTCAGTTATGCTGCACTTTTGGCTGCTGCAACTATTTTTATTGAACGCAAATTCCTTGCCAAAATGCAATTGAGGATCGGCCCTCTTTATGCAGGAAAGATAGAAGGTATTTTGCAATTAATAGCCGATGGGTTGAAATTGATTTCAAAAGAGATCATAGTCCCATCGGGTGCTGACAAGCCAATATTTTGGACAGCTCCCGTTGCCTTTGTAGTTACGGCTGCAGCAGTAGTATCTTTAATTCCTGCAGCTCCTGGTTGGGTAGTTGCAGATCTCGATGTAGGGATAATAGCAGTATTTGCATTTTTGGGATTCTTCCCTCTTATTGCGTTATTGTTCTCTTGGGCTAGTAACAGTAAATACCCATTCATTGGCGGAATGCGAGCATTACACCAAATGATCGCGTTTGAAATTCCATTTATTCTCTCTGCTCTTTCGGTAGTGATTCTCGCCGGATCATTAAATCTTACTGACATGGCAAATGCTCAGTATCCATACTGGTTCGTGTTCTTTTTACCAATTAGTGCTTTCGTGTTCTACATTTCCTCACTTGCGGAACTTGAGAGAATTCCATTTGATCTTCCTGAAGCAGAAAGTGAAATTGTTGCAGGATGGCTAACTGAAACCTCCGGTATGATTTATGGGCTTATCCAATTAGGTACTTATGTCAAATTGTACGCCCTTGCCGGATTATTCGTTATTTTATTCCTTGGCGGATGGGCAGGACCACAAATCTTTCCAGAAGAAATCATCCCTGGATACACGGGAGAAAAAATATACAATGCCACAACTGTAAATGCAATCTTCTGGTTTACTGTCAAGACTCTTGGTATGATTATGTTGATTCTCCTTCCGCGAGGTATCAATCCTAGAATTAGAATTGATATATTGTTGCATACCGGATGGTACAAGCTAATAGTACTGGCATTCATCAATATTTTCGTTGCATTGTTACTAGTCTATGGTGGAATATTGGGACCAGGAGGGATATTGACGACTTGACAAATTCTGCAGGTGGATTCATAAAAGCTATTGAATCAGGTTCAAAGCATCTCCTTATCAAAAGATTCACACTAAGATATCCAGAAAAGAAACTAAAATTTGTTGGTGATGGATATCAATTTGATCCAAAAAGAGGTGTTGGTATTGCAGGTTCCAGAGGCAGACATATTCTATTTCATGACAAGTGCACTGGTTGTCAGCTTTGTGCAATTGCCTGCGAGGGTATTGCTGAGGCAATTGGAATGGTAAAGGTCAATGAACAATGGAAGCATAACAAGAAATCCATAATGCCACAAATTGATTATGGAAAGTGTGTGTTTTGTGGTCTTTGTGTAGATGCATGTCCGTTCTATGCATTATACATGACAAATGATTACGAACTATCATCATTCACAAAGGAGCACCTAATATACACTCCATCACCACTGGGAATCAAGCCAAAATATGAC
>JARBAW010000162.1 GCA_029237505.1 Nitrososphaerales archaeon | reverse complement strand
GAGTTATTACGCGAGCATAATGCAAGCATCGGAATATAATAGTTATCTAGTTTTTATAGTCAAATTTTTATGCTCAATATACGATTTTTTTGATATATCTTGTCACCGTATGACACAGAAAGTCTGTTGAGAGCTAAATTAAGGGAAGTCGCGAGCAAATATCTTGATAGCTCATTACTTTTGTCTGGAGGGTTAGATAGTAGTATATTGTGTTATCTCATGAAACCTCGATTGAGTATCGTAACCTCCTTGGGATATGATTCAGAAGATCTAAAGTATGCAAATGATATAGCAAAAAAATATAGTGATAGTCATACCCAATGCATCGTTGATTTTGATGATATTATCAAAGTAGTTCCAAATATCATCAAAACTTTCAAAACTTTTGATCCGCTAGAAATAAGGAATTCTTCCGTACTTTTTTTTGGTATAAAAGAGGCCAAGGAAAGTGGATATGGCAGTATCGTCACCGGGGATGGCGCAGACGAACTTTTTGCAGGTTACAATTACTTAGAAAGATATTTTAGCGATCTAAAAGAATTGCAGATGATTTTGAATAATCTTTGGAAAATTATGAGGTTCTCATCAATTAGAATAGGAAAGGAATTAGGGGTCAAGGTAAATACCCCCTATCTTGAAAAACCAATCTACGACCTCGCTACTTCGATGGATATTTCTGAAAAGGTCGGAAGTCATCGAAATAGAAAATGGGGAAAATTCATCTTAAGAAAAGCATTTGAAAATGAGCTAGGTCCAAAGGTGTGGAGAAACAAGATGGCTTTGGAGCGAGGATCAGGTTTTGATCAAATCTCAAGTAAGTTCGAAGTCCTTATCGATGATGAAGAATTTGACAAAGAAGTAAGAATTGTAACACATGAAAAGGTAAAAGTACGGGATAAGGAGCATCTTTATTATTATAGAATATACAGATCGACTTTCGGATCGCCAATTAATGAGGTTAGCAATTCATCCAGATGCTCATTTTGCAGCTCCCCTTTAGCATCCACGAGGTACTGTTACACGTGTGGTGCTTTCCCGCCTACCTGATTTTTTGCTGTTTCGAGTTGAAAACCCCGTAAACGTCTAAATATCTTTTTTTTAGGAAATAGTTTATGGCTGGTATGGGAAATAATCCCTTCAAACGATGCATAAATCCATCATGCAATCTGACTTATGAGATCAACAATAACACGCTAGTTTGCAAATGTGGTTCATTTTTAGATATAATTTATCAACATAATTATTCACGTGATCTGGTTCAAGTATTTTATCAGCGTAGAAATCATGGAGGAAACATTTACAATGAAAGTGGAGTATGGAGATTTCGAGAATTAATCAATTTTGCACATTTAGACACCGAAGATTTTGAAAAATGCTCAAGAGTTCTTGTATCTCTTGATGGTTCAGAGGGGAGGCAGTCCAAACCTTACAAAATGAAAAAAGTATCAGAATATTCCCTAATTGATAACGATTCTCTACTATTGCAACCTGAAGGATACAATCCAAGTGGATCCTTTAAAGATAATGGAATGTCGACAGCTGTAACACATGCAAAAATGATAAATATGAAAAGAATCATTTGTGCATCCACGGGAAATACGTCGGCATCTGCTGCAATGTATGCTGCGAATGAAAATATTGAATGTGAAGTTTTTGTTCCAAAAGGAGAGATAGCTCCTGGAAAACTAGGTCAAGCATTTCAATTTGGGGCACAAGTAATTGAAGTTGATGGCAACTTCGATGACGCGCTTGCATATTCGTTGAAAGAGGCACAACAATTGGGGGCCTACACTGTAAACTCTATCAACCCATTTAGAATTGAAGGACAAAAGACTATTGTATACCGAGCACTTGAATATCTGGATTGGAATCCCCCAGATTGGATTGTTTATCCTGGAGGGGCATTAGGAAACACTTCCAGTTGTGGAAAAGCGTTAATTGAGCTTTACAATCTTGGATGGATAAAAAAAATCCCCCGACTATTGATTGTCAATGCCGAAGGGGCAAATACTTTTTATGAATTAGCAAACGGGTTGTTCGGGGGACAAAGGCTAACTTGGAACAGCGGTAGACCAGACGTCGGCTTGATCAATGACTACTATAAAGAAAAAGAAAAGCAAGGTGTCAAGCCTCATACTAAAGCGACCGCAATTCAAATAGGCAAACCTGCAAACTTGATCAAAGCACTAAGATCCATAGACTTTACTAATGGAGTAGTTGCGCAAGTTTCCGACAAAGAAATGAGTGATGGTATGGCATTGGTAGGTCTGAACGGTTTTGATTGTGAGATGGCATCGGGAGCTGTACCTGCAGGAATAAGAAAACTGAGACAGCAAGAGATAATTAAAAAGGACGACATAGTAGTAGGAATATTGACAGGAAAACAAAAGGATCCCAAGTTATCCATAGAATACCATTTGAACCAAAACAATACATTTTCCAAACCGCCTGTAGCAAAATAGGAATGTCACTGGATTTTACACACACAGACTACGAAAAAATAGCCTTTCGGATTACAAGGTTCATTTCAGAAAACGTAAAATCCAGAGAGAAGAAAGGGGTGGTAATTGGACTGAGTGGTGGCCTTGATTCTTCAGTCTGCCTTGTGTTGGCCGCTAGAGCACTGAGTAAGAGTAGGATATTGGGTCTAATTATGCCGGAACGAGGAGTTACACCACAAGAGGACATTGACCACGCTTACGAGGTAGCAGAAAAATTCAAAATTAGGCACAAGGAGATTCAAATTGATAGTGCAAAAAAAATCCTCCTAAGGAATCTACCGACCGATAAATTCTCTGGAGGAAATGTTTCAGCTCGATTGAGAATGGCACTTCTGTTCCACTATGCGGGTATGGAAAACTTGTTGGTTTTAGGAACTTCAGATAAGAGCGAAATCATGATTGGTTATTTTACAAAGTATGGCGATGGTGCTGCGGACATACTTCCAATAGGAGAATTATACAAGACTCAAGTAAGGCTATTGGCAAATAAATTAGGGCTTTCCAATAAGATAGCAAACCAGCCCAGCAGTCCTAGGCTCTGGAAGGGACATGTAGCAGAAAAAGAACTAGGGCTTACCTATGATGAAATTGATACAATTTTGGAATATTCTCTTGCCGGAGATTTAGATAAATGTACCTTAAATAAGGCAAAAATAAAAAAGGTAATGGAATTGGTTAGAAAATCTAGCCATAAGAGGGAGCGCATACCAGTTTGCGACCCATTTTAGTTTGACTTTTATATTGTTGAAATCCTTTGAATAAGGTTGCCAATATCTAAAAATCAGTTAAAGATAATTTCCATCATTGCTACTGTAATCGGAGTTTATGGAGTAGTCATATTCATTCAAACAAATTCTCCGATTTTCCTATTCGCATCGATTACAAATCTGGCGCTTGCAGCATTTTTTTGGTACAAATATAGTAAGAAAAATAAAGAAACTTTGTCAAAGAAAGGTCGAAGAGTCTAGAATAAACGTCTCTATGGAAGGAACAGTATTATTAGCGCCATTGATGCCAGTGAGGCAAGAAGTATGATTGTTGCCTTCCACATTGCTTTGGAGGCCTTTTCACCAATGTCCCATATCCCTCCCCCTACATAGGTATTCTTTATTCTCCAATAACTGTAAACTCTCTCGAAATCAGCTGATGGTGTCCAAGCAAAATCGTACTTGGGCTTATTCTTTTTTATGGTAATTGACTCATCATAATTTTTCTTTCCATTAGCGTCTGACAAGACTTCATATGCTTCAACAATTTTCATGAATTTTTCCTTTGAGCCTTCATCCTTGTTCTTGTCAGGATGATATTTCAATGCAAGCGTCCTGAATGACTTTCTTATTTCATCTAGAGACGCATTCTTATTCAATTCAAGAGCGGCATAGTAATCATCCATGTATTATTTCACATATATCAAATAAATAATCATTTCATATAGATCTTTTTGGATATGCTTGAAGACAATGTTTGTATTTGGCCGATGCAAATTGTTTTAATGTGATGGTTCCAATTGGATAGCAAGCATCATATACACGGACAAAATATCATATTTATTCATGAGTTCGGAAAATCCCGATGCAAAATTTATTGTCCCCATAAAAGCAGTAGAGAAAAGCATCAAACTGGATGATAGGGCAAAAAAAGAGTTACAATCCATTGGAATGATGGATGACAAAGGGAAATTAAAGTTGAAAGGTGTGAGCGCAAAAATGTTAAAACGAATGAAGCTCGAAGCTGTTGATTGCCCAGTTTTTGAGAAGGAATTAGGTTTCGTTCAGTGCTATGTATGTAGTAACTTTCACAGTAGAACTATGGGTAAGGTCTATTGTAAGGGAGAACCATTAGGATAACCTTACCAAGTAGTAATCTGATTTGACAAAAGAAATAGGCATAACTGTAAAGAAATCGGATGATTTTAGTGAATGGTATACACAATGCGTACTTAAATCAAGCATAGCTGATTATTCACCAAGTAAAGGTTTCATCATACTGCGGCCGTATGGCTACGCAATATGGGAAATAGTTAAAGAGTTATTGGATTGCGAGTTGAAGAAAACTGGACACAAGAATGGTTTTCTTCCTGTACTAATACCAGAAAGTCTTCTTACTAAAGAAAAGGATCATTTTGATGGGTTTATGCCAGAAGTTTTTTGGGTAACGAAATCTGGAGATAGTGATCTTGATGAAAAATTGGCAGTCAGACCAACTTCAGAGACACTTGCTTATTCGATGTTCTCGAAATGGATATCAAGTTATAGAGATTTACCGCTGAAATTGAACTTTTGGAATAGCGCTTTGAGGGCTGAAATAAAATCTACCAAGCCTCTAATTCGAAATTCAGAATTTCTTTGGCAAGAGGGACATACAGCACATGATGATGAAAATGGGGCCGACAAAGAAGTTAGAATGATATTGGATATTTATAAGAACTTGATAGAGGAATTTCTTGCATTACCTACACTTTCGGGATTCAAAACTGATAAGGAAAAATTTGTCGGGGCAAATTATACTACTTGTCTGGAGTCGATAATGGCAGATGGAAAGGCATTACAGATGGCTACTTCTCATAATCTTGGTCAAAATTTTTCAAAACCATTCGAGATAAAATTTCTAAACAAAGAAACTGTAGAACAATATGTTTGGCAAACCTCTTGGGGAATTTCTTGGAGAGTGATAGGCGCGATAATAATGGTCCACGGAGATGATAAAGGCCTCATACTTCCACCAAAAATTGCGCCCACGCAGGTAATCATTGTTCCTATTTATAAGGACGATAGCAAGACTGTAGTAAAGCAAAAAGCATTTGAATTGGAACAGATACTAATAGATTCTAAAATAAGAGCTCAAACAGATGATAGAGATGAATATACATCTGGATGGAAATTTAACGATTGGGAAATGAAAGGAGTACCATTAAGAATAAACATGGGCCTTCGGGACATGAAAGAAAATCAAGTGGAATTTGTAAGGAGGGATACTAAGGAAAGATTTTATGTCAAAGAAAAAGAACTTGTTAACCAAGTCATGTCAACCTTAGAAGATATTCAATCAAACATGTTTGACCGTGCAGAAAGTCATTTTCAAGCAAACATTCGATCTGCCTCTACATTGGACGAGCTCCTCTCAGTACTTGATACCGCTGGCGGATTTGTGGCATGCAGTTGGTGTGGAAAGAGAGAGTGCGAAGATCTTATCAAGGAAAAGACAACGGCAGATATACGAATAGTTCCATTTAGCCCTAAAAATAACATTTCAGCGTGCATCGGATGCGGAGAAGGAGAGACCAAAGAAGTGTATTTTGGTAGAGCATATTAAGTAAGAAATCCAAGTTCTGAGAAGAATTGAGTATTGATGAATTATTTTCATTTTATGACGATTTTGGCTATTTAGGTATATTATTAATTAGTTTTGTTGGAAGCATCATAGTTTTTGTTCCCATTCCGTATTTTCCGGTGTTAATTACTGCCGCATTCAATGATAATCTAGATCCTACTCTTATTTCACTCTCAAGCGCAATTGGTGCGGTAATTGCAAAACTAGTCATTTTTTATGCAAGTTATTATGGCCGCAATATACTTAGCTCAAAAATTAAGGGTAAAATGTTACCTCTTCAGAGATTGCTCGGAAGATATGGTGCTATTGGCGCATTTATTGCTGCAGTAAGTCCAATTCCAGATGACATAGTCTATATTCCATTGGGGCTTGCAAAATACAATCCATTGAAATTTGCGATAGCAACATTTCTAGGCAAATTTTTATTTAATGAGATTTTTGTTTTGGGAGCCATCTATTTTGGAAAGCCATTTGTTAACAACCTAATGTCTAATTCAGCAAATTTAGATTACCTCCTAGTAGTAACTATTACAAGCATAGCAGTTTTGGGAGTAATAATTTATTTCGCACTTAAAATAGATTGGGCAAAAATTATTGGTCATTGGTTTCCGTGGACCTTGGATAAGGACCCGGAAGAAGAGAAAAAATAAACGATTCTAATTTCTTCAACCCTATAAAGTGCTCAACAATATCCAACAATATCAATGATTCTTTAATATCTTTTGTATATCTCAAGATTCAGCATGTTGTATTGGTAAAAATTATTGAACCTATTTCCACAAGACTATAGCGTAATCATCTTAGAATAATATCTACCAAATTTTATTTATAACATAAATTGAAATACTTAATTAATAATGATTTCGAAATCTATTACAATTCCCCTAACAATGGTTGTTTTTTCAACAATCTTTATCAGTACTAATAATGGTAATGAGTACATATTTGCAGACTCT
>JARBAW010000161.1 GCA_029237505.1 Nitrososphaerales archaeon | reverse complement strand
GCTTATCACTGATTTCAATGAAACCAAACTCTTGTGAGGACCAAATAATAAGATCCTCCGATATTCTACTCAATGTTATCATTATGGAGGCGATATTAGATGTAAACTCTATCATGAAATCTCTCGAAGATGTTGCATCTATTGAATTGGACATTATACCATTAAACCCAAGAAGCTTTGCCGTAATGTTTCTGTCAATTGGTAAAAGCGATCCTCCAATGGGCCCTGAACCCAGTGGGGATTGATTTATCCTTTCATAGAGCGAAAGCAATCTATCGATTTCACGTATTAGTGCTTCAGAGTATGATAGCAAATAATGAGCAAAGTTTCCAATCTGTGCTTGCTGCAAGTGTGTATAAAGCGGCATTATTGAATCCAGATTTTTTTCAGACTTGGCTAAAAGTCCTCTTGTCAAATCAATTAGATGAAATATAACATTGATAACGTCATCCCTTGCCTTGATTCGAATATCTGTAATTACTTGGTCATTTCGAGATCTGCCCGTCTGGATTTTTCCGCCTACGTCAAATCCCGTCTTTTTAATCAAATGCGCCTCAAGGGCTTCATGGATATCTTCGAATCCTTCTGAGGAAAGTTTTTCTGGATGATGAAAAACAATATTCAACTCTCCCACCAAACGGGAAACTTGATCTTTTTCCAATACGCCAATCTTGTGTAACATTATGACATGAACCTTAGTACACAAAATATCATAATAGAGAATCTTTTCATCTATATCAGTGGATGAAAGAAAATTTAATGTGCGCTTATCTAGATCTTCTTTGTGGCGCGATCTATACATCTAATTCAAACTACTGCTAGACTTGATTATTAATATTTGTGGCATGGCTATATAATCGCATTAAACTCCAATCGAATTGAGATCAAAAATTAATAGTTAAATAGTATAAAAATAAATTCATTAGACATATGAGTCAGGAAATTCAGCAATTGCGCAAATCAATATTTGATGAGCTTACAAAAATAGTGGATCCTGAAATTGGAGTTTCCATCATGGAATTAGAATTAATAGATAAAGTAGACATCGAAGATGGTAAGGTAAAAATAGACTTACACTTGACAAGTCCATTTTGTCCTGCCATATTTGGTTTTAAAATTGCTCAAGACATCAGGGATAATGTATACAAAATTCAAGGCGTCAATGAATCCAAAGTCAATGTAAGCAATCACTTTATGGCTGATGCAATAAACAAACAAGTTAACGAGAGTAAACTACCTGCAAAATAGTTGAGTTATTTTTCTACTTAATAATTAAATTCAAAAATTTTCTGAATTCTGCCTAACATGCAGCTAAAACAATAGCAATCTATTCTGTTTTTGCGCTACTATTGTATCTGTTATCAATGCTTTCTACTTCAATTTTTTTTGCCGGAACCTTGTCGTTCTTAGATATCCCAAGCATGTAAGATTTCAATAGCTGTATCCCCAAAGCAGGGTCTACTCCTTTAGGACATACTTTGCTGCAAGAACCAGCAAAATGACATCGCCAAATTCCATGTCTGTCATCTACAATATCCAATCTTTTCGCTGATTCATCCCTTGTGTCTGCAAAATATCTATACTGTTGCGCCAAAGCCTGCGGTCCAGGAAAGTTCACATCAGTTCCAACAGTAGGGCATGCAGAATAACACAATCCGCACTTTATGCAGTAGGAAAACTGTAGATACTTGTCCACATCTTCCGGTGATTGGTAAAATGAAAAAGTCCCTTTTCTAGTATCATCCACACTACTTTCTTTGGCTTCTATGTACGGATGCATGCTCTTGTGATGATCAAAAAATCGAGAAAAATCAGTAACAAGATCCCTTATTATGGGAAAATTTGGCAAGGGTTCGCATTCAATGGTAGATGTTTCCAATTCGGAAATTTTTGTATAACAGGCCAGTTTAGGAATGCCATTTATTTTCATTCCGCACGAACCACATGACGCCATCCTACAAGAATATCTAATAGCAACACTAGGATCCATGTAACTTTTTACATAAAGCAAGGCATCAAGTACCGTTGTCCATTTTTTGTATGGAACTTCAAATGTGTCATAGTGGGATCCAGAGTCCTGTCCCCTGTTTTCTCTATACACTTTTAGTCTTATCTTTTTTTCATTTTTATTCTCAGCAGTGTTACTCATTATCATTTTCACAATCCATTTGCCAATATTATTGTTCTAGTTCCATAAGCTATTAGTCCTATCATTGCTGAAATTGTCACCACAGTAACCATGTTTTCCCAGGCCCTACTTTGTCTTAGCTCCAGCAATATTATTCTTATTCCATTAAATCCGTGGACAGAAATTAAAACAAGTATTGCTTCTAAAATTAGAACATATACTATGTTCTTGTAGTTGGCTATAATGTAATCATATTCAAGACTCTGTTCAAATGGAACCACGAGCCTCATCATTATGTGTAATGCTACAACAAATATTGCGGCAATCCCTGTAATGTAATGAATTTTCATTATTTGACTTTCCTTCAGTATTGTGCGACTTGCCATTTTGATTATTCACTACACTCCAAACAATACATTAAAACCATAGAACATAGCTGCCGCAGCCAGGATTAAGGCTATCCATATCCCAGATTTCTGTCTGTAGTTTAATGAAGCCGGACTGTAAGGATAATCAGGTCTTCCAGGAGTTCCCAAGCCAATACCTACATGAGTAAAGATAAGTCGAATCCCATTTGCAGAGTGAAAAGTGCTAGCTCCTATTACCATAATTAGAAACAAATGTCCCCACCCAGTTTGAGTTAATTCCAAAAATGACTCCCACGCGTTTTGGCCATTAACTATAGTACTAGTTTCATATACATGTCCAATAAAGTAGATCAAAAGGAAGACTCCTGTTAGTCTTTGGAACCAATAGGAAATTCTCTCCCATCCATATCGCGAAGGATTTAACCAGCCTCCTATTCCTTCTAAATTATTACGACTTGAACGTTCTATCTCTGTCATTAGTATTTTCTCTCTGCTGGTACATATCGTGTTAAAGTTACAGGATGCCATGAAAATTGTGGTTCGCTACCGTCCGCTTTGAAATATGCGAGTGTATGTTTTAAGAAGTTAACATCATCTCTAAGAGGATAATCTGTCCGAGAATGGGCACCGCGTGATTCTTTCCTATTCAAAGCTCCAGCAATTATTATTTCACCTATTCTCAATAATGAATCTATCTCCATTACATTAATGAAATTTGTGTTATATTCCTTGGCGCTATC
>JARBAW010000160.1 GCA_029237505.1 Nitrososphaerales archaeon | reverse complement strand
TTTCTTAAAAAATATCAAGAATATATAAATCAATTCATATCTAGGATGTAATTCGATAAGAATATCTAAAAAGATATATATAATTTGTTTGACAATAATGGAGTAACCTAAATACCAACTGGGATTTGGCGGCCGTATTTGTTCATCACAAAAAATGTCAAATCCCCGTTGTTTATTGTTTTCACGGTAAGGTTGGTGCTTTAAATAGATTTTGTGAGAACTAATAATTCTACATTAGATATTAAAAATGCAGTTAACACATGATTATTTGGTCTCAATACACGTTCGATAGTAATTGATAGCAGTTACTCATCCCCCTCAACAATTCTAGTTCTATATATACGATAAAGGTCACAAGATGGTATGTTAGTGAATAATGTTGTAACAGATGACCTTAGTTCATTAGATATACCACAAGGATTGATAGACTTGCTGGCGAAAAATTCCTTAGACAGGGAACGATTGCTAAGAATGAGTATAGATGATTTGGCCTTTGTACTAAATATTGACATCGAAGCTGCAAAAATAATCATAAATTCTGTGACAAATTATTCAAATTTCATGCTACATGACATGCGGGAACTCAGGTAATGGATCAAAAAATTGAAAGATCCAAATGACGACAAAGCTGCCGAGAGAATAATGAAAGTCTTGAAGGAAAACGGATACCTTGTCAGCAAAAATGACGTTCTTTGGATATTGGATCACATGGCAGAGGAGTTAGACAAGCAAGTAACTGAAGCAAAAAGCATTTTGGAAAGAAAAGTATTTTGCGAAGTTATAACGACTACGCAAGAAATAAGAGTGATAACGGAACTACCAGATGTTTCTGAAGAAAATATCAATATTCGTATCATTGACAAAGATTTATTTATCAATGCCGAGGGACAAAAACGAAGTTACTATGAAGTAGTACATCTTCCAAATGGCGTATCCAAGAGGGGATTAAAATCGACCTTTGTTAACGGTGTCTTGGAGATACTCATTAAGAAAAGGGACAATGCACCTAAATTTAGGAGATCATCTTTTTGGGCTACTATAAGTAATCCGTGATTTTATTATCTTTGGTTTTCAATATGTATGCCTCAATTTGCTTTTTACAAGACATATCAGCCTTTATGTAGGATAACTGACGAAGAAATTCAATCTCACCGTTAAGAAATCCTGGATTTGAATCATATAGTTCGTTGAATACAAGTTTCTGATTTATTCGCTCTAGAGTCTCAAGTCTTCTGTATATCTTGTCAATGCCGACTGTAATCCCGTTATCTATCAATGATCTGGCAAACCTTCTTTTAGATAAATTAAACATTCCTGTGCTCATCTCTCTATCAAAAACTGACAGAACCTTGAAATGATCCTCTACCCCAGTATAACCTATTACGGTAGCCGGAAGCAAGCGCAAGTATTTCAATGCATCTCTGTTAACATGTTTTTTATCTAACACAACTATAGATCTACCAAAAGTAAGTATCCCGTTTAAGATTTGATTGGGTAGGCGACCGTCTAAAACATCACTGTTGGATTTAAGCTCAATAGGATAAAGGGAAATACAATTTATTGCACATCTTTCAGATTTGGAAACTTGTGTAAGTTGACCTGTTCTCATCAAGATATCAATATGGGCTTTTGTATCAGGTGAATTCTTAAATCTTGAATTATTATTTTTCTGAAGTACAGCTATTACCAAGTCAAATTGGCCAAAGTAGCCTTCATTCTTGACTCTGAATTCACTATCTGATTTTAGGAACAAGAGTTCACTGTTTTTACTATCATAAATGTGTCTTGATTCCAACGAGCTAACAAAAAGGTCCTTTAATTCCTCTTCATTCATAACTCAATATTATATCTTAAAGATCGATAAATACAGGATTAGACAACATTATTTGTCAAGTCAATCACCAGCTATTGAGTTAGAGTGTCCATCTTTTGGGCTCCGGAGGAATTTAGTCTGCCGACAAATAAGGTGAGTAGCGCATCAATCAATTCGCTGGACCACATAGGAATTTTTAATAACTCCTAACTCTAACCAAAATGCCCCTTGAGTCAGAACGATAGATGCCAGTGTGGACATATTAGGTCACATCATGCTCGAAAAATGCCCAAGAATAACCCTACTAAATGTAACAAATGTGAGTGTCCAAAATTTAGAATTCCCAAAAGTCCATAGGATAAGTTTAAATGCTCTTACCGCATACGGAATTAAGATTTAAAAGTCATTTTATAATCAAACCGGTGGAGCCATTTATCGGGTGAGATGGACGGCTCCACCTAGCCTCTACATAATAAACGTAGAGGTTTACCAATACGAATCTACGATATAAAAATCAAACTGATCAATGAAAACAAGTTTCCGAAAAATGTTACTAAAGTTTGCTAACCACAATTGATAGCTGTCCATCAATTACTTTCCATTCCCAATCCAATTTATCTCCGTCTTCTAATTTCCACTGTCTGACGATACTCATAGGAATAGTGGTACGAAGAGATGCAAATTTAGATGAGGCCTTCTTTGACACCGTAATTTCTCCCATTTTTTGGGATTACAGAGACTTTCTTATAAACTCTACCTAGAATTAGGTATGTAATAATACCTAGGGGTTCCTTTTCCGCTCCTCTTCTCTGAATATTCGGGATTGGAGTAGCCCTAATCTAATAATAATTGATTTGACGGAAAATGAATTATTAAAAGATCAAAAGTACAACCTCCATAAGAGTTCAACAAGAAAGCTCGAAAAATAGGGTGTTGGATCTCGAAGCTTTCTTGCAAATTTTTTGTAGACAAGCATCGATGAAAAAGTCAGTAGCGTAAGGAGTCATAAATTAGATAATGAGATTAAAAATTTTATTCCATGTAGCGAAAAGTCTAGCTGTAAGACTGGATTTTTATGATTTAGAACATCAATGTATTGGAAATGGTAATTAAGAGTCTCTAATGATTTCCAAAATTTATAAAAAATATCAAACAACATGATTTAAATTAGAATAATACCAAATAAAATTTATGTATAATCATAATTTGTTTCTTTTAATAGGAATGATACTGACAGCAGTAGCGTTTACTGATACTCCAATTTCATATGCAGAAAAAAGAGAGTGCAAAGATTTGACAAGACAGATCAATTATAATTCTGAAGATCATGATGATAATAAAGAATCGGAAAAAGCCTTTAAGAAATCTTTAAAGCAAGATTCACTTTGTGAATTCACTGAAAAGCATGATAAAGAGGAACTAACAGGAGAAGTCAAAGATTGGGGCAATTACCAAAAGACGGAAGTATATCAAACCTCTAGTAAGGAACAAAAAGAATGTCAAAAAGAAGGCTTCATTTCTCCTGATGACGGTGAAAAGGCCTTGCAAGGGTATGAAATAGAATATTGTGGATGGGACGAGGATTAAATTCACATCAAATACTAGATTTACCCTTAACCTTTTTTGTTAATTAATAAACTCTATTCCATAAGACTAAATCAGGATTCATTTTGTCTCAATATCGAGTGCTTTTATGCCAATTCGTTCAAATTCCTTCAAATACGATTGGTTTTTTGACCTCCACTTTTTGGTTATAAGCTCCTTTGTTAGTAGCCACATATCTGCAATGACATAACTCTGCCACTGGATAAATTCATCTTCCAACTCTTTATCATGTTTTAGTATAAAGCCCAATCTATCGTAGTTAGACGCCACGTTTCTAGCAGCATCTTCCGTAGCTACATCAAGCTCAAAAAGTAATTGTTCGTTTCCATTTCCCTCCCTTATGTGATTTAGCAACTTGTTTTTTCTGAGCGCCCTTCTGGATTGGACAAATTTTTCGTCTTCTATTATTCTGGTGATGCTTGTAATGTTCGAAAAGAGATCAGATTGTCTTTTGCGTTTACCTTCTCTATAGGATCTTAATATTCTTGCCAGTGACAATCCCATTGCAACTACCGAAAAAATTAATGAAGAAATAACTAGAGGTTCCAATTGATTAGGATATTTATAGACACCATATCATAATTAAACCTACTTTTATTATGTAAGTTGGTGATTATTAATATTAAATAAATGAATATGTTCCTCTTTTCAGGACATCCCATAAGTATCGAATCAATAAAATAAAGATTTGGAAATGATAATTTATCATTTGTTCACTTATACTATTGATGTCACGCTATGGATCATAAAGAGGGGAGGAAAACGGATCGGTACTGACTTTCACTCTTAACAGAATAAATATCATTGAACAATTTCCTCATCCTTCAAAAAAGGGATCAACTTTCTCATTTCTAATCCTTAAATACAATAATATTGATCAAATGAAATATCATGTCTACTGCACAGGTTACGCCTGAATCACGAGGTCAATTCAAAGCTAAGGCCTATTCTGCGACAAGTGCTACCTCGCAACTTGCTCCGACAATGATCTCACGACGCAAACCAGGAAATCATGATGTCCAGATCGAAATTCTTTTTTGCGGTATTTGCCACTCTGATCTACACCAAGTCCGTAATGAATGGAGTGTGATGCCTACAATATATCCATGCATTCCGGGTCACGAGATAGTTGGTAGGGTCACGAAGGTAGGCTCTGAAGTTACCAAGTTCAAACCAGGAGATTTAGCTGCAGTAGGCTGCTTGGTTGATTCCGATGGCTCATGTCCTGATTGTCAAACCGGTCTTGAACAGTTTTGTCCTCACCTGACCCTTACTTATAACTCGCCTGATCCACATATTGGAGGCGTTACCTTTGGAGGATATTCTGAAAGTATAGTGGTTAAAGACCATTTTGTTCTGCATGTTCCGCCTAATCTGGATCTTGCCGGAGTAGCACCACTACTTTGCGCAGGAATTACTACATATTCACCAATGCGACATTGGCATGTTACTAATGGTAAGAAAGTTGGAGTAATTGGCCTTGGTGGATTGGGACATATGGCAGTGAAGTTTGCTCGTGCACTTGGTGCTCATGTTGTTGTTTTTACCACCTCTAAAAGCAAGAAGGATGATGCTATCCGCCTTGGCGCCGATGAAATCGTTATTTCTACAGATCCCGCTCAGATGAAAAAACACACAGGTAGTTTTGATTTTATACTTGACACTGTTTCTGCTGAACATGATATTAATGCCTATATCCAACTACTTCGCCGTGATGGAAATATGACTCTTGTAGGCGCACCAGACAAACCTCATGCCTTGTCTGGATTTGGACTTTTGTTCCAACGTCGCAGCATTTCTGGTTCAATAATCGGAGGTATAGCTGAAACGCAGGAAATGCTCGACTTTTGTGGTAAGCACAACATAACGGCTGATGTTGAAGTTATTCCTATGCAGAAAGTTAACGAGGCCTATGAGAGAATGCTCAGGTCAGATGTAAAGTATCGATTCTCAATTGATATGGCTTCTCTCAAATCTGGGTAAAAAATTCAAATTCCGAGCTAAATTCAATTCTTTAAGTTGCTATGAAGACATACTCACCAGACGATAATCTATCCTTTTGTTCCTCTAATCTATGGGTTCTTATATTATTTTATTATACCTGCACGCATGTTTATATTCCAGGTAATTTTTTTCTTATCCAACTCGTTCCCCCACAGGGATTTTATTTCGGATTTAACTATTTCTAATGGATCGTGATTATTTTCAGAAGAATACTTCTTAACTGACGACCAAGTCTTCATATAATCCCAAAGTTGATGCAAATTCCAGTTTAATGTTGTCCTAAACACAGGAACAGAGATTTCCTTAAAAGGAAATCGAATCGTTTTATATTTCTCTTTAACAAATTTTGCTTCCTTGTCCCAATATCTGCCAAGAATTTCCCCATCTAAATCAAGCCTTTCGGTAATCTTGTCTATTTTAGTATTTATTTTGTGCATATCATAGCTCCATACAGCTATGATTCCATCCTTTTTTCCAACTCTTTTTACATTAGAATAAAATTTATCAAAATCAAACCAGTGTAATGCTTGAGCCACCGTGACAATATCGGCGGAATCATTGTCCAACTGTGCGTTTTCAGCTTGAAATACTTTGTATTCAATGTTCCCTCTCCAAAAGGCATATTGAATTTGATTCTTACTCGCATCAGTTGCAATTACTTTTTTAAAATATTTGCTGAGACCTATTGCCGCCTGCCCATTGCCTGTTGCGCAATCCCAAGCGAGATTTCTTTGGGGAGTTACTTTATTTAGGAATTCAAATAATGCTTCAGGATATGTTGGTCTTGAAGAAGAATATTCTTTTGATTGAAAAGAAAAATTATCAATAAATCCTTTGGGCATTAAAATTGTTCACTATAGCAGTTCTAATCTCTTGATTCGTATATTGAGGGTTTAGTTTAAGGTTTTGTTGTCAGCTGTTCTCTCAATGAAACCATGTCTACGAGGTTCCAACGTTCTATGATTTTTCCATTGTGAAAGGAAAATTCTGTCATGCCATTGACCTTAAATTCTTTTCCTGTAGGTTGAAGATCCATAAAGTCGCCATTATGAGTTCCAGTTAGGTAATATCTACATACAACTTTGTCACCTTCGATAATGATATCTTCAAAGATAATTCTTATATCCGGAAAAGCCTTCCACAGAAGATAAATAAACTGCTTAAAACCTTCCTTATTTGTGGGGAGATTTTGAGGGAAACCATGAATATTCAATGAATCATCATAAAAATCAAAATATGATGATTCTCTAACCTTAGGGTCGTTGAATGTTTCTGCAAGATTTCTTACGACTTGTCTTAATTGTTCCAATGGTGATATTATTGACAAATATAACGACTTTTTTAATAACCTTTCTCATAGGTTTAGTCAAGATTCGAAGATATTAATTTAGGCAGTAAAAGATGAAAAGATAGATAGTTTTATTATAACAGCTTACCATACAGCAATACATGATATCTGAGGATGAGCACATAATCCGGTGTAGCGAATGCGGGCGAAACCTGATAGTTAAGGATAACGTAAATAATGGGATAGCGTTCCTGAGTCACCTAAAGTTGGATCACGGCATCACCTACATTCCGCAACGTATGACTAAGGACAAGACCAAAATTGCAGGACAACAATTACAAAAAATGGATTTCTGATTGTATGTTAGAGTT
>JARBAW010000159.1 GCA_029237505.1 Nitrososphaerales archaeon | reverse complement strand
TCCGCTCATTTTATTTACAAAAGAATCATTTTGCATGATTTTATTCGATCAGTTTCAGCTTAAAAACAGAAAATTCATTATTTTTGTAAGATAACTCCTGTAGATAGGTTCCAGGTATTCTTGTTGGCTGTCTTGATTTTATTTCTAACAAATACAGTTCACTGTAGCTGTCTGAGTCCAAAAGTTTGGAATTATTATCAGCAAATAGAAAACTTCTTTCTATTAGCTCAAGCTCCATCCATCCTCGCAAATGTTTGCTGCCTAATATTACTGAACCTTCCGGAGTATTAGTATCGTTGTTTATCCAATTAATTACGGATAGTAGAGATCTTGATTCAGGTAATGATATTGAATTATATTGCATTGTTATGGGACCGTAGGGACCTATAAACTGATGAAAGGCACCGTATATGTTGAAATAAGAATTATTTGGACTTGCTGCAAAAGCCGATCCTAAGAATATGAAAGGAAGTATGATAATTAAATAATTATTTAATTTCCTGTTAGAAATTGTTAAATGTTTATTTTCAATCAATGTAATAAATCCATATCCTGAAAAAAGAGAAAGAAAAATACTGAATATGACAATCCACCTATCAGGGAGGAACGCGGATGTGTTTGGAATGATTATCCATGTAAATGAACCGATCATTGAGATTAAGAGAGGAATTTTAAATATGATCAATTTTGATTTAATAAATCCTATTATTCCGGATGGTAACAAAATTGCATTCATTACTAAAAACAGGACAATTAAATTGGCGGGATTATAGATTTCATTGTATGAATTACTAGAGCTCGCCATTTTTAGATTGTATCCTATATTATCATGATTTCCTTGAATTGATAGACCGTATATCACAACGACAATTACAGCAACCATAGCTAATCCTTTATCTCTCTTCACAATAGAAGAACCAATGAGAGTTACTGATAACAGTAAGCCTATCATTCTGTCTGCAAGCACTGTTACAATATTCAAACCAGCAGTTACTACAATCAAATTCTTGGATAGTTTTGGGGTTTTTGAAATGAAAAGTAACGAAAAGAATGTGAGAGCCAGGGCAAACATGTCTTTATGAAGATCCCAGGAAGTTCTCAGCACTCCTAACTGAAATATTACAAATACTGACAAAAAAATACTTTGTAAATTGTCAAGACGTAAGAGGTTTCGGCCTATTGAAAAGATAACAAGTGAGAATAATCCAAAAACAAGTACTATCGAAGAGGAAATAACTAACCTCGGATTGGCATGAAATACTTGCGATATCGCATACAGTAACGATACATAAAGCGGGAATTGATTTGAAATTGTGGACCAATACTGTTCAAAGTTTTTTATGACTGGCAAATAATAATTAATTACATCGTATCCGACCGGATAAGGAAAGGCAAGTATTTCTGGTACAAGTCTTAAAACGATAGCTATTGAAAATACAATAAGATATGGATATTTTTTACTACTTCTAATAATGTCAACTATTTGAAGTTTGGAAACCTTATTCATATTTCAAATTCCCTGGCCCATTATTTCGTATGGCCTAACGTTATTGAAAAATTTTTTCCAGCTATTCAAAACTTCTCAAGAATTTAGTTGTTTTTTAGATAATAGTACCAATAGATATATTTATGCGAATTATCAGAGAAGGCAGCTTTAATAGGATAATTATTAAACAAAACTACGGATATGCTACTCAGATGCGAATACCACAACATTCCCGGCTAGGTTTGCACACTTTAATTCATTCGTGTCCTTATTGGGTGCATGTGCCTGCAAGCAATCTTAGGTCCTCCTGTGGTCTTATTAGGCTAGGCGAATCTGAATTCGATTCTCACACTATCCCAAGTAATTTATTGTAGGGAGATACCATACTTTCTTGTTGATTGACATTCGCAACATGTTAACTTTGCGATATGATCCTACTCTAGAGGTTACATCATCAATTCCCAAAATTGGTTCTGAACAGATAAAAATCAAGAGAAATGGAACCTATCCATCTTCAAAACATATAGAGAAGGAGCTCAGAAATATAATAAACACTGCCATTTCTAAGGATAGTCCAAATACTGTTTGCCTTGCATTAAGCACTGGTATTGATTCTAATCTAATGTTATCATTATTAAGGGACGAATATCCTAATCTAGATATCAAATGTATTTCTGTAGGCTTTGATGAAGCAGATGAAGCTGTATATGCCAAGAAAATTGCCGAGAGAAAAGATACTGATTTTTATAATGTTACTGTAGACAATCCTCTTAAGGATTTACCATTTCTAATCAGTATAGTTAAGGAACCAAGATGGAATTTATATCAATACTACTTTATAGAAAAGTCCAAAAAATTCTCCAATGTTTTGTTTACAGGTGACGGCGGAGATGAATTATTTGGGGGTTATACGTTTAGGTATGCTAAGTTTTTAAGATTATTTGATGGGAGCGATGATTGGAAACAACGTGTGGGTCATTATCTGGAATGCCATGAGAGAGATTGGGTTCCAGACCAAGAAAAAATTTTTGGGGAAAATATTAAATTTGATTGGTCTACAATCTATTCGCTATTAAGAGCATATTTTGATAATGACTTGGATGCACTGGACCAAGTTCTCTTAGCTGATTATAACGGTAAACTAATTTATGATTTTGTTCCTACAAATGACAAGTTTTTTAGTTATTTCGGAATAATGGGCATCTCGCCCATCTTGGATAAAAAGATAATTGAGATGTCATTAGGAATTCCCCCTTCAGTCAAATTTAACAAAGAAAGCAATATGGGAAAAATACCCTTAAGAGAGATCCTATCACGACTCGACAGTAAGAATATTTCTGATACAAAAATAGGTTTTGGAATGGATTTGAAAACATTCTGGACAAGTAGTGCAAAGGAGATTGTGATATCCACGTTGTCGAATGCTAGTGTATTTCGTGACAAAATTATTAGTCGTGACTTTTATAACCGTTCCATTAAAAGGATAGAAGAGACAGGAGATCTCAGATATATTAGTAAGATGTTGCAATTGTTAAGTCTTGAAATATGGTATAAAATGTTCATAACATTTGAATCAAGCCCAAAATCTTCCTTGTAAATTTTGCAAATTGAGAATTTTTATTATTTATTAAGTACCTTAAAGAGAATCGTCATTCAAGAACACCTGCATGGCTATAAGGAATCAGCTTAGTTTGTACGCATCAAGAATCTTTTTTTCATGCTTTTCCCAGATTAGATTTGTTCCAGCAAAGTTGAATATTTTCAATCTTTTTTCATATAATTCATCAATGTTCGATTTAAAATACTGCAATTTTGAGGCTAAATCATCATAATCCTGAAAAGGCAGACAATTATGTCCAAGAGTGGTAATGACAGAGTCCATGTCGAAAGTCGGCATGACGAACAATCCCGCGTGGGCATACTCGTACGCCTTGTTTGGATTCAAAAATGGATGAGACCAGTGTTTCTTCCAAGGTATCAATCCAATTGAGTTTTGTATCATCTCAGAAAACATTCTATCCCTAGGAAGAAACCCTGTAGCCTTAAATTTTTCAGATGTTTCAGGTGCCTCCCATCCTATGATTGTCAGATAACCTACATCGTTATTCATAAACAAATCGGTTAATCCAGAGATATCTCTGTTAGTAACTATCTTATACTTACTATCACCTCCTGCATAAACGGAAGAAAGTTGGCTATGTTGACGTGGTTGGTTAAATAAAACCTGTTCCTTCTTCAACGGAAAGTTAGGTATGACGAAGATCTTTTTCGTTCTCTCCTCATTTAATTTTTGGAGATCCTGTGCAATCTGCTCTGAAACAGTTATGGTAGGTAATGATAGAACCAATTCTTTTTCCCACTTTGTCCAGTTAGAAATGCTTTGTCGAGAGATTAATGACAACTTCATTTCTTGCTTGAGTCTGATAATTCCAGATTGTGAGTTCTGAGAATTTTGAGTTTTGTAATTCTCTGCATTTACTCGTGAAAGCATCGAAAAATATTCGTGATCGTCAAATACTGCAGGAAGGCCAAGATCATACGAGATTTTGGCAGAACCTATATTATGAGCATGCACAATGTCAGGTCTTATTTGTTTTACCAATTTTTCAATCTGTTTTTTGACCTTATGATAATAGTATGGTATACCCACCATCCCTCCTGCGGTCCACTTGATCGGATGAACTTCAGAAAAAATTACAGATTGAGTACTATTTGTCGGACGTCCAGCAAAAAATATATCATGTCCTGCTTTTTTTGCCGTTAAGGCAGATTTTTCAACTCTCCAATCCGGAAGTCCGTCATCAGAAAGATGAAGAATCCTCATATGATCATCCTATTGTTCTGGCGCTAAATGCGCACTAGAAAAGGCTACGTTACAATACAAGATTACACCATCATTTGTTATTGCAATTATTAGAATTTAACGAAACATCAATTATTTATCATTGAGATGCTGGATCCTTCAAATTTGCCCCTTTTTGAATATTACATTTTTAAAAGAGAGATAGGTACTACTGCGACTAAATGGAAAAATTCATCATGTGTGCTGGGGAAGCTGAAGAATTATGAAAATTCTTATTACCGGCGCAGCTGGCTTTCTGGGGAGCCACCTGTCGGAGAAGTATGTACTCGACAACCATCTGGTGTACGGTGTCGATAATTTGATGAATGGGAACCTTAACAATGTTCGTACTCTCTTACATAAGAAGAATTTTAAATTTATTCGAGGAGACATCGCGTTAGATGATGTGTATTCCAAACTACCAAACGATTTTGATGCCATTTTTCATTTAGCGGCCCAAATCCATGTTGATAGATCAATTGTCAATCCTGAAGAGACTTTTAAAATTAACCTAGGAGGAACTTTGAAAATACTGGAATTTGCCAGGATGAATGACATTGACAAGATATTATTTTCATCAACAAGCGAGGTATATGGGTCTGCAGAATATGCGCCGATGGATGAATCTCACCCGTTATCTGCAAAACATCCCTATGGAGTAAGCAAAATTGCTGCCGATAGATTATGCTATACTTACAATGAAACTTATGATCTAGGCGTAGACATCATTCGATGTTTCAATTTTTTTGGGCCAAGGCAAAAGGACACAGGATATGGAGGGGTGATTGCAATTTTCATAAATAGAGTATTGCAAAACAAACCCCCAATCATCTATGGCAACGGCAAACAGTCGAGAGATTACATGTTTGTGAAAGATGCCGTTGATGCTTATGACACTGTACTTAAGTCAAATGGAAATCCAGGAAAGAACGGTCTGAACTTTGGTAGCGGTAAAGAAATATCCATAAAAGAGATTGCGGATATGGTGATCAAACATGGTGCAAAGGACAATAGGATGCAACCAATTCATGTTGAACCCAGACCCGTTGAAGTACAAAGATTAATTGCGGATATCTCAAAAGCAAAAAAACTATTAAAATTCAAACCAAAGATTGATTTTGAGAAAGGTCTTGCATTACTAATCGATTGGTACAGAAACTACAAATCAGAGTTATGGTTGTATTAGAAAAAAGGCCCAAATGACAATTAATAAAGTACTTGTCACTGGAAGTAAGGGATTTGTTGGAATGCACTTATGCAACTATCTTAAAGAAAATGGATTTCACGTTGTAGAAGATATTATAAAACAAAAATGCGTTGACGTGACTAATCTTGATGAGTTACTGACGATTAATGGCCTAGATGCAATAGTACATCTTGCGGCAAAGACATCTATATCAGATTCATTCAAAAATCCGGCTCAAACATATTATACTAACCTTGTCGGAACCTTAAATGTCCTTGAGTTTTCAAGAAGAAAAAAGATCAAGAAACTCATCTATATAAGCACATATGTCTATGGCCAACCCGTCTATCTTCCAGTGGATGAAAAGCATCCCTTAAAACCTCATTCTCCATACAATCATAGTAAGTTATTAGCAGAAAAAATTTGTCAAAGCTATTCACATTATTTTGGAATAAATATCGTAACTTTGCGCCCGTTTTACGTTTATGGTCCTAATTCTAGAAATCGTTCCCTTGTACCGTCAATTATTAGACAAATCAAGAAAAGCGGCAAAGTTAAGCTTTCTGGAAAAAATGTTAAAAGAGATTTTCTGTTTGTTACTGATTTTGTATATTTGATAGGAATGATATTGCAAGATTTCCCTCAGGGAAACAATATCTACAATGTTGGTTTTGGAAAGAGTTACAGTTTGAACCAGGTCGCAAATAAATTATCT
>JARBAW010000158.1 GCA_029237505.1 Nitrososphaerales archaeon | reverse complement strand
GATTTAACATGCTCAATTGCAGAATTTGCATCTGAAAATATCGAAAAAGAAGCAGTTTGAATTCCCATCTGATGCATGAAAAGCTTTGCGAATACTTTGCTCGATTCTAATCGAGATGCGCCTTTATTGGGTCCGAATATCGGCAATTGATTTTTTTCAAATAGATCAACAATACCCATTGACAGAGGCTTTTCAGGTCCTACAATGGTAAAGGAATTATTCTGTTTTGCAAATTCACAAAGTCTTACTAAATCATTAGAATCTATTTTGACGTTATTTTCTGTACCTCCATTCCCTGGAGCAAAAAATATTTTCTTTGTTGTTTCATTAAGCAATTTCCATCCAATAGAATGTTCTCTTCCACCAGAACCAATAATCAAAATTGTATCATACGGCTTCATTTCAAAATCACGAAATATGAAATCGACAAATTAACATAAATCAAATCAATTCTCCTGTTTCATTTCGAATCATAAGGTAATTGTCATTGACCACTGATTTTACAAAGTCATAATACTCTGAATCAGAAAAGATAATAGTATCTACCTTCGAATTTATTTTTTCCTTAGCAAAACCTAAATGATAACATAAGCCCTGACCCGAGAGAGTTCTAAAGTAATAATCATTGCAAGAACAATAATCCAAGTCCAAATCAATCCAGTATTCATGATGTTTCCCGACGATAGTCCAAATAGTTTTTTTACTTGGCTCAAACAAGTGACATTTCAGCGATGGAAATATTGATGATATGCACCTCTTAATAGATACAAGTCATCATGACGCCAGCTTTATAAAAATGATTTCTCCTGATTCCAATGATTCTAAGATTGATGGATCGTCAGTACAGTGTCCTATGTGGTTCATGCTTAATCCTTTTGTATCCTGCATTACAATACAGATAGAACCATTTGAAATCATAAATCCTAAATCCCCTCTCTGAAATGATGATTTCTGTTTTTCTGCCCCCACGGTCAATCCTGTTTCCACATATCCAAGCTTGCGGTCCAAAAAATTCAGTCTACCGGAAATTGGCATTGCCTTTATGATCTTTGAAAATGTGATGGGGGATAAATGACGCACAAGTTCCAGCGTTATTTTGCCCTTTCCTCTAGCCTCTAATACAACACTAATCCTTGAGACGGAGTTTGGATTGCTCCATGTCATATGTAATTGTAAATTTAATTCCGCATTACTATTAATTTATTGATTTATTAGCAACATTTAATTATATATTCATTTTTTTTGCTTTTATTCTTGGTTTTAAGACGTTCTAGCTCTGAAAAAAATAAGGAAAAAAAAACTGTCAAAGTGAAAAAACAGCCCAAAGTAAAGAAAGATGCAGAACTAAAAGGTAAGAATCCTCAAGAAAAGGGAAAGAAATCCAAAAAAACCAAAATTGAGAAATTAGAAACTGTCGAGGAATCAAAGAGTGGCAGGCCAAAAGACGAAGTAGTTATCTATCCAGAAATGGATTTTGAATCAAGAGAAATAGCTGCTCAAGATAGCCAGGTTTTAATTGGGCCCCCAACATTGACGCGATTTGAGCGAGCCAGAATAATAGGCGCAAGGTCGTTGCAGTTGTCTCTTGGTGCACCGACACTAGTCGATTCTTCAAAAAAATTTAATGATACTATTTCAATTGCAGTAGCAGAACTGAGCTTGAAAGTTCTACCTATTTCCATAAGAAGAATTCTCCCAAATGGATTGTATCAAGATATTCCGATAGATTGGCTAAAATAAACAAAAAAAGCAAAACAAATTCGTTAAGATACTCGTCTTTTTCTTTGATCTCATTATGATATGAAACATCTTCAAATATGCATATTGATTACATACATTAGCAATATTTCTGTTAGGTAAATTTAAATCTCGATATTTTACAACGTTATGAGGGTCAAAATTCCTACAATTCATGCTAATCACATAGGCCTTAATGCGACGATAGTTTTAGAAGACGGTTCAACGTATCGTGGTACAGGCTTTGGTTATCCCAAGACAGTAGGTGGAGAATTCGTTTTTAATACAGGAATGGTTGGTTATACTGAGACTCTAACCGATCCATCATATAGAGGACAGATACTTTGTTTGACCTATCCACTAATTGGGAACTATGGAGTTCCAAGCAACTCGATTAAGGATAGATATGGACTGCCAAAATATTTTGAATCGGATAATATTCAGGTTTCTGGTTTGATAGTTCATGAGATATCTAATGTAGCCAATCATAGGGAATGCCATAAGACCTTAGACCAGTGGCTATTTGACGAAAAAATACCAGGTATCAGTGGAATCGATACACGTGACTTGACAAAGAAAATTCGTATAAAGGGCGTAATGAAAGGTGCCCTGTCAGTAGCACAAAATGAAATAAATGCAAAAGAGTTGTTGAGTATCATTAAAAGGACAAAATATGATGGATTTAATTTTATGTCTCAAGTATCGATTGACACACCAGTCGAATATGGAGATCCAGATCTAGAACCTATTGTTCTTATTGATACTGGTACGAAATATAGCATTATACGCAATATCTTGCGGTTGGGGTATAGAGTTATTCGAGTTCCTTGGGATACATCGTTCAATAAGATTATTTCATACAAACCAAAAGGTATTATAATAAGTAACGGTCCAGGGGATCCGAAAATGTGTGATAGCACAATAGAAACAGTTGTTAAATTGTTTGAATCAACATTACCAATATTAGGAATATGTCTAGGGAATCAAATTATTGCACTTGCTGCCGGGGGAGACACTTACAAATTAAAATTTGGACATAGAGGTCAAAATAAAGGATGTACAGACCTCAATACGAATCAAACTTTTATCACGAGCCAGAATCATGGGTATGGCGTAAAATCAAACACACTTAATAAAACTGGATTTAAAGCTTGGTATGTTAACTCTGATGACGATACTATAGAAGGTATCAAACATGAGTCAAAACCTATAATTGCGGTACAATTTCATCCGGAAGCTTCACCAGGTCCATATGATTGCATGCATGTATTTGAGGAGTTCAAGGAACTTGTTGAACGAGATAGAGGGGATGAGAAGTCAGTTCAGACCAATAGAATAAATGGAGGTGGGAAAATTTTCCAAAAAATGAAACCATAAAGAAAACAATAGTATTAGGGAGTGGAGCAATAAAAATCGGAGAAGCGGGCGAAAGTCAGAAATTCTGACCGTCAATTCGACTATTCCGGTTCACAATGTCTCAAAGCTTTATCCGAAGAAGGAATCAAGAGCGTCTTGGTAAATCCCAACATTGCAACAATCCAAACAGACACCAGATTTGCACATAAAGTATATTTGTTACCAGTAAACGGATATTATATTAGCCAAATAATAGAAAAAGAACTCCCGGATTCGATCATGTTAGGTTTTGGTGGTCAAACCGCATTAAACTGTGGAGTTTCGCTCCATGATGAAGGTATCTTAGAAAAGTATAAGATTCGAGTATTGGGCACTCCCATAAGTAGCATTAAGATTACCGAAGATCGTCAACAATTTAAGACCGCTATGATGAATAGTAACGTTCCTGTACTTGAAAGTTCACCGGCATATAATATTAAAGAAGCACTGGATGTTGCCGAAAGAATTGGTTATCCAGTAATAATCAGAGTTGCATACACATTAGGTGGAAAGGGAGGAGGAGTAGCACACAATGAGTATGAACTTCAAGAGATTGTTCAACGAGGTCTCTCATTAAGTTTGGTAAATCAGGTCCTAATTGAGAAATATATTGGTAGCTGGAAGCAGATTGAGTATGAGATGATGAGAGATCTTACTGGTAACAGTGTTGCGATTTGCAATATGGAAAATGTTCTCGGTATGAGAGTTCATACTGGTGACAACATAGTTATCGCACCATCGCAAACTATCAATAATGAAGAATACCACAGGCTACGATCTGCAGCAATTAGAGCAGTAGAATATTGCGGCATTGTGGGAGAGTGTAATATTCAATTTGGTTTAGACCCACTAAGTGAATCGTATTGCGCAATAGAAATAAACGCAAGACTTTCAAGATCATCAGCGCTGGCTAGTAAAGCAACTGGATATCCATTGGCATATATGGCTGCAAAAATGGGACTTGGTTACTCACTTACGGAATTGGTAAATAGTATTACTAAGGCGACAACTGCATGCTTCGAACCATCTTTAGATTATGTGGTTCTAAAAATGCCAAGATGGGATTTTAGAAAATTTGAATTGGTAAACAGAAGAATTGGAACGAGTATGAAATCAGTAGGCGAAGTCATGGCAATCGGAAGGACCTTTGAAGAAGTTCTTCAAAAAGCAATCCGAATGAATGACCCGGGAAGAATGGGTCTCGTCGGAAATGAGCAGGTTTTGAAAGAAGAACTAGAAATTGTAGAGCAGAAATTGCTGTACCCTAGTGATGAAATCTTATTTGATGTAGTAAAAGCAATGCGATTAGGAATTCCCATTTCAAGAATAAATAAACTTTCAACAATAGATTCATGGTTCCTTACAAAAATCAAAAATATTGTGGACATGTATGATAAACTGCAAGGGATTGACGTTTCTGATATTTCTGAAGGTTTATTGCGAGATGCAAAAAAGTATGGATTTTCAGATTCACAAATAGGCCAGTGTTTAGGAGTAAAGGAAATAAGCGCCAGAAAGTTGAGGCAAAAACTTGGTATTAATCCAGTAGTAAAGCAAGTTGATACATTAGCAGCAGAGTGGCCGGCAAAGACAAATTATCTTTATCTTACATATGGAGGCGATAAAGATGATATTATTTACAGAAAAGATACAAATTCGGTTATGGTACTGGGTGCAGGACCATATAGAATAGGAAGTAGCGTGGAATTTGATTGGGGAACAGTGAATATGGTGTGGGGCCTAAAAAACAATGGTACAAAATCAGTGTCAGTTATTAATTGCAACCCGGAAACTGTCTCAACCGATTATGATATATCCGATAGACTTTATTTTGAGGAACTATCATTAGAACGCATCCTCGATATTTTTGAAAAGGAACATCCAAAGGGGATAGTTACTTGTGTAGGAGGACAAACTGCAAATAATCTTGTTCCTAAATTAGGACAACTCAAAATACCCATTATAGGTACCGATAGTATCCATACAGACATGGCGGAAGATAGGGAGAAGTTTAGCAAATTACTCGATTCGTTGAATATTAAGCAGCCTCCTTGGAATAAATTCACTGACCTGGAGGGAGCAAAGACATTTTCTCAAAGTGTAGGATTCCCTGTCTTAGTAAGGCCATCATATGTGTTAAGTGGAGCGGCCATGAAAGTAATTTGGAATGACGAACAATTAGAGAGATACATCAATGAAGCCGCGCAGGTAAGTCCAGAGTACCCTATTGTGATTAGCAAATTCTTTCAAGATTCAGCGGAGGTAGAAGTAGATGCGGTGTGTAATGGAAGAGATGTCATTATTGGTGCGTTGATTGAGCACATTGACAACGCTGGAATCCATTCTGGAGACGCAATGATGTGTATACCTCCGTGGAGGTTGAACAGACAAACTATGAATACTATCGTGGATTACTCCAACATGATTGCAAGAAAATTAGAAGTGAAGGGCCCCCTTAATATCCAGTACTTGGTCAAGGATGATGAGGTGTATGTAATTGAGGCAAATGTTAGAGCTTCTAGGACCACGCCATTTGTATCCAAGATAGTTGGAATCAATTTGATTTCCTTAGCATCCAAAGCAATAATCGATGGTCATTTACCGGATGGCCTTAACGAACCCTGGCTAAAAATTAGTGGCTTTGGAATAAAAGTACCACAGTTTTCTTTTATGCAACTGGAGGGATCAGACATAGTGTTGGGAGTTGAAATGCAATCAACAGGAGAGGTTGCTTGTCATGGTAATAGTTTTTATGATGCCTTGTCAAAGGCCTATGAAGCAGCTGGATACAATTTACCACTTTCAGGATCGGCGTTAATAACGATAGGAGGACAAAAAAATAAAGAGAAAATGCTTTCTCTGATTTCACTCATTAACTCTATGAAATTCAATATACTTGCCACAGAACATACAGCCGAATTTATCAAGAACAATATAACTACTAATGTGCAAGAGGTACACAAAATAAGTGAACCAATAAGAAAACCGAATATTGCAGATTTATTATACGACAAAAAAATAGACTTCATAATCAACATTCCCTCCACCTCTACCATTGAAAAGTACGTAGGAATGCTAGACGATGAATATCAAATTAGAAGGAAAGCAGTAGAAATGGGAATACCTGTTCTTACCACGGTTGAATCAGCGATTTCATTTATACATTGTTTAGAGTGGCGAAATAAAAATAAGCCATCAATAAGCCCATTGACCAAATATCATATCAATTAAAGCGAGGAGTTAAAGACATCGCCTAGCAGATTTTCATTACCAAGGATGGTACCATCTATTGATACTACCAAACACTTTTCAATACATTCTTTTCTCAATATCTTTTTTAATATCGGTGAATTTAATCTTCTATTTCTGATCCTGTGGTTACCATAAACATATTTGTTATAGGATGGTAGCATTACAATATCTAGTGATCCTTTTGTACTTGGAAAAATAACGTCCTTTTTTACCTTCAGAAATATCCAAATTTTTTGTCCATTCAAAATACTGTTTTCTCTGAAAAATGTAGGATGTAAGTGTCCCATAATGATCTTATGAATATTGGATCTGAGCTCAGAAGGAAAGGTATGCCCATGTGTGAGTAGAATATCACCAAGAACCATTCCTTTCACGCCCATAAGATGAATACTCTCCGGTGTGATCAATCCTATCTTTGAGTCATGATTCCCGGGAATCAAATATACTTTACATATTGCAGACAATGCGTGCAAGAATTTAGGGATTAAATTCCAATCATCCTTTACTACTTTATAGACATTGTTCTTGATATCACCAAGTAGCACTATAGAATCTACCTTGTTTGAAATAACAATATCTCTCAGCTCTTTCTCAATTTCTGTTGTAACATGATACCAATCAAGCGCGATGCCATTATTTTGTGACCAGTATTTACTTCCTACGTGTAAATCGCTTACAACCAAGATCTTGCTTGCTTTATTATCTATTGTGACGTCAATCAATAAGGCAGGTTTGTTATCAACTATATTGATTTGACTCATAATCTTACAATTTGATATATCATATTAAAAACATTGGATTCCTTTCAAGGTAAATCAAAATTTGTCTACATCAAATTGATAAAAGTAGAATATTAAAATAATTATTATCAAACAGATAGATACAATAATAGTCAACACACGTCAGTTGATAAACGTATCATGAATTTCAATTTGCTTGTAACATCGTCCAGATTTAGAGAAGATGATGCATTTGATGAAATATTGCAAATTTTGGATGTTTTAGGGGATAATGATCCTTCAATTGAAGTATCATCTGTTTCTGGGATAATACTCGTTGATACGATTCTGGATCCCTTTCAATTTGTAGAGGATTGCAAAGAGATGGTCAGAAAGGATCCGTGGAAATTTAGGTATGTTTTGAGAATCATACCGCTTGAAATGAATTGTAAAGCAGACCTGACTGAAATTCATAGTATTGTCAATCAGCTTAGTAGAAAGATAGACGCCCAAGAGACGTATAGGGTATTGATAGAAAAAAGGCATTCAAGGCTACATTCTAGTGAAATCATTTCTACTGTCACAAGCGAGCTGAAAATGAAAGTAAATTTGGGTAATCCAAATTGGATCATCCTCATTCAAATTGTAAAAATGGTTGCCGGTGTATCGATTCTCAGACCGAGCCAAATATTTAGCTCTGTAAAAGAAAAAATATCTGAGTCATAAGTATCATCGGGATAAATTTCCAATTCTAATAGTTTTGAAATCATTTCCGCAGAGTGTATTTCATAACTATAATGAAACAAGTACTGCTTTTTCAGTTAGAATTTTCAAAAATTCCTCTTTACGATAATTGCCGCATCTTAAGTCCAATCTATTACATATGTCAATCATCTTAGATCTTGTAGCGTTTAATAAAGAGAGATTTTGTTTCACAAAGATTTTCCTCAGGTATTTAATCGAATTTATCATCAAAAGCTTATTTTCAGAAAGTAAAATAAAACAGCCATAGCCATTGTTTCGTATCCCGCCGATGTAAAGGGCCTTATCTACCTGATTACTGCAAATTAGTCTCAATAAGAGTTCCATTTCTAACCTCCTTGCTATCTTGATATTTCTATTATTTGATTCTAAAACTATTTGAATTACCTCGAATATATGGTCAATTCCAAATACATGTTTTGGATTAATTCCTTGAATCATAACAGCGGGGAACATCATTCTAAATGATTCTATAGTATTCCCTATGTCGGTAACATTTAAAGTATCGGTACTGATTATTGCTACATAGACCAAATCAATTTTGTAGAGTGGAACTTCATTTATCGTGAAAATTTTTTCTTTCATCGAACAACAGGAAATTGTTTATTGATGTTTCCTAGCCTCCGTGAACTAGGTTTGCAATTGTTACGATGTCCCCAGATCTAATTTTCTGACCATTATCAGAAATTGATAAATCTACGCCATTAATCAAAATTAGGAGGTTATCTGCATCGATATGTCTAGAATCAGGCATATTTTTACTAAGGATAGAGAAAATATTTGATATCATAATCTCCTTTTCATCTACAAAAATTCTTTCTTTGCCACAATATTTCTTTATAGAACCCAGCAACTTTAAAGTGATCAAATTCCCGTCGAGTGGTAAGTGTTATGCTTCATCGACGTCTTGTTCAATCTTTTTGTTTTGTTCCTTTGTTTGTTTGTTGATATATGAGGCAATGTAACCGGCTATCTGATTTCGTAGTTCCTTTGATCTGACCTTTGCAATCTCGTCTATAGTTTTTTTATTTTGTTGAAAATCAACATTAAATTTATCGGGATATCGATTTAATAGTTCGGTCGAAAGTCTTTTAACTCTATTCAATATCTGTCTCTACTCATATAGGCTATTTTATACCTTCCTTATTAAAAAAAATCAATATTCTAATCAAAAAACATAACGGAATTCTCTTCAAGTTTGTCTGCCATATCTTTTGGAGACTTGCTAAGAACTATAGACATGCTTCGTATTACACTCATTAATACCGATGTTGGAAGTGTGATAATGTTCTTAAAACACGATGGATAACTAACTGGTCCATCTGTTTCAACTAATATTTTTCCTTCATCTGTAGACCTCACTAGTACCTGTTTTTTCCTTGAATAGACTAGCGAAGGACCATAGGAAACATACAATCCCATGCTAAGAGATTTTTCAAGTTGTTGTGGAGAACCATCAAACCAATGAAGGCATGCCTTTTTCAGATTATATGTGGATAATACATTAAGAATGTTATCAAGTGATTGTCTGGAATGTATTGATACCGGTTTTTCGTATGTTTCTGCAAGAGTTAACATCTTGTTGAAAACTTGATTCTGTATGTTCTGGGTATTTTTAGTTCCATCATAATAAATTGGATCCAATCCGATTTCACCGATCCCATCGATATTGTTGATATTGGAGGTTACCATATCTTCAAACGACGAAATGTTTTCATAAGCATATTGCGGATGAATTCCCACAAAATTATATACAATATTGTTGGCATCTTTGCCTCCAAATAGTCTTAATGCCTTTGATGCAGTAGAAATATCGACTGTGACCGAACAGGCCTTTATTCGCATACCTTTTAAAGTTGCAAGAATTGATGGTAAAAAACTGTCGTACTGAGTATCGGTAAGATGAATATGAGAGTCATAAAAGGTATGATTCAATTTCGAGGAGTAACCTCGTCAACGTCAATGAAAAAATCTACGAAGTAACCAGTTCTATTCTTCTTTTGTCCTTTGTTAACCAACTTACTCTCACCAATCCGAAAATTTCTAAATCAAGTAACGTTTTGTTCAAATCTGCCACAGTTATTGATACTCCGTCTTTCTCCAAATTGTTCAAGAGTTCATTGTCCGATAAATTGCCAACTTCCTTGATTTTTTCTAACACAATATTTCTTAGCGGATATTTCAAATTTCTTCATCAAATTCAGAATGTGTGAACTTAATTATTTGATTTGATTACATATTATAAATACTCTTCTAACCTATTTTGTTTACCGAACTGTGCTTGGAAATGTTTGTGATACTGATAAGTGGGATTATATCTAATTCAAGAATTCATCAGGAGTCCAAAGATACAATGGGATTCCTATTAGCGAAAGTACGACGCAAATTGTTGGCGAATTCTAACTTCCATGGGCCTGAGTGAAGATAAGAGGACTAAAATTGAAAAAATAATCATCTGGGCATACCATTTGGTTTTGAATTAATTGTCCGCGGACTTTAGGGTAAACACAAATCTTGATCCTTCAAATTCTGTTACCCCATGTCGCTCCCAGTTCACTTCATAACTATGAGTAACTTGTTTCCCTATGATCCTGATTTTCCTAGGCAGTGCAGAAAATAGACTTTCTACCTTTTCTAGATTTTTTGTCATCAAAAGTGATCTACGCCTTTTCATGAGATATTTAACTGCGACATTCTTATGGAGATGTCCTAATTCCGGAATTTTTTCAGTTCCATTATCTATTATGAATTCACGCTTTGTCAATACGAACATTACATTCAATTTGCTTAAAAAAAGTCATTGTCAACTGTATTAGAACAAGATGGGTGAAATTGATGATGCATTTACTCCTGTAGTGTCAATAACATTTTGTAACTTTTCGTACATATCGTAGATTTTTTGATATATAAGAAAGGTTTATTACTTTACAGGAGATATAAAAGATATGTATTCTCAGGCTTTTTCCGTGCCACATGCAGTGAGACAAGTGATTGGTTCTAACACACTGTTTTTTCAGGCACTCAGTATGGGGATAGCAAATTATACAGCTTTAGCACAAAAAATCAAGCCTGAAGTAGAAAAGCTGACAAAATCTGAAGTAAACATTAACACGCTCGTGGTGGCGATAAAAAGATTTGCAGATTCTCTTGAAGAAAATAATTATGAAGTCCACCCAATTTTGGATGGAGTAAGGATGACTTTAACTGGAAGTATCATAGATATAGATTTTCACGAAGGCGATGATACGTATCAAGTTCTAGACGAAATATTTGAATTAGGAGGAGGGTACGATATGTTCAGGACAAATAAGCAAATTCGGCTCTTTGCTGAAGACCTCGATGAAATTCGGAACATGTTGAAATCATCTTCAAGAGGTGTTCCGGGCGATATAAAGGAAGGACTTTCAAAGATTACAATAACTGTTCAGTCAGACAAGGAAAATACGTACGAAGTTTTATCAATTGTTCTCTCCATATTACACAACAATCGTATTCCATTACATAATGCATTTTTCACGCAAAATGAAATAGTTTTGATTTTGGATATGGACGATGCCGCCAAGGCGTACGAAGTCGTCAGAGAAAAGCTATACAGTCATGATTAGTATTGTCCCCTGACGTTACTATTATTCTAAAGAAATGAAAAAATAGAAATTGGTATTATCTGTAGTATTGGACAGAAACCTTTTCTCCCGGTTTGCCTTCTCTTTGGGCTTTAATCTTCTTTACGCCCTCTTCAATATGTCTCATCATTACGTGGGCTTCTGATGCGTGTCTTGCCGCTTCCTCCGGTGTGGGATACTTTGCAAGGTACTCGTGTAATACCAGAGACACAGCGGTATTAATAACAGAACTGGTATCAGCGCCACTGAATCCATCGGTCATTTCAGCTATCCTTGTCAAGTCAACATCTGTACCTAGTGGCTTGTCCTTACTGTGTATTTCCAATATTTTTTGCCTTGCTGATTTATCCGGCAATGGTACTAACAAGATCTTGTCAAATCTTCCTGGTCTTAGCAGGGCTGTATCAATAATATCTGCTCTATTTGTTGCAGCTAACACTACTACACCTGAAAGTGATTGGATACCATCCAATTCCGTAAGCAATTGCGAAACTACTCTTTCTGTAACCATACTGTCTCCACCCATACCTCTAACGGGAGCTATTGAATCTATTTCATCAAAGAACACAACACAGGGAGCTGCCTGCCTTGCTCTCCTAAAGATCTCTCTAATACCTCTTTCAGATTCCCCTACCCACTTGCTAAGCAATTCTGGTCCTCTTACGCTGATAAAGTTGGCTTCGGATTCGGTAGCAACAGCCTTTGCCAGGAGTGTCTTACCAGTTCCGGATAGACCATGCAACAACAATCCCTTTGGCATAGCATGTCCCAGCTTTGTATATAGATCTGGAAATCTCAATGGCCACTCCACAGCTTCCTGTAATTCACGCTTGATATCTTCTAATCCGCCTATGGCAGACCATGGTACATCCGGTGATTCCAGGTAAACTTCTCTCATTGCGGATGGAGTAACTTCCTTAACAGCATTCTCAAAATCAGCTCTAGTAACTATAAGTTTATTCAAAACTTCGGGTGATAGTTTCTCATCTTCTAGATTTAACTCAGGGAGTAGTCTCCTAAGACATTTCATGGCTGCTTCCTTACACAGATATTCTAAATCAGCACCAACAAACCCATGGGTTACTGCTGCCACTCTATCCTGTTCTACATCAGTGTCTAGTGGCATATTTCTTGTGTGGATTTGAAGTATTTCCAGTCTTCCGCGTTTATCAGGTACTTTGATCTCAATCTCTCTGTCAAATCTTCCGGGTCTTCTTAGGGCTGGATCTATTGCGTTAGGGCGATTTGTTGCTGCAATAACAATAACCTTGCCTCTCGCTTCAAGTCCATCCATTAGAGATAATAATTGAGACACAACTCTCCTTTCAACCTCGCCTGTCACCTCCTCCCTTTTTGGAGCGATTGAATCTATCTCATCAATAAATATTATAGAAGGTGCTTTTTCCTTCGCTTCTTTGAAAATTTCTCTTAATCGAGCCTCAGACTCACCGTAAAATTTACTCATAATCTCAGGGCCAGAAATACTAATAAAATGAGCATTACTCTCGTTAGCCACCGCCTTTGCAAGAAGAGTTTTACCTGTTCCAGGGGGACCATATAGTAACACACCTTTGGGTGCTTCGATACCTAATTTTTCAAAGATTTCAGGATGCCTCAAGGGCAGCTCAATCATTTCTCTGACTTTTTGGATCTCTTCCTTTAGACCACCAATATCTTCGTAAGTAACTTGAGGAACACCTCTGAGCGTTTCACCTTTCTCCGCTATGTGGAATATTGTTTTCTGGGTTACTAATACTGCATCTGATGCAGGTGTTACACCTATTACCTGAAAAGTAAGTCTACCGCCAAAATATGGAACCATGACATTATCACCTTTGATTAAGGGTACACTTTCCAATGCATCGGCAAGGTAACGTTCGTCAATTGGTGGAATTGCCTCTAGCGGCGCTACAATCACCTTTTCCGCAGGAACAGCTTTTATTTTTCTTACAATAACTGTGTCTCCAATGGCAACACCTGCGTTATTTCTTACTAGCCCGTCCACTCTAACTATTCCTTTACCCTCATCGGATGGATAGAGGGGTAGACATTTTGCAACGGTTCTTCTCTTTCCTCGAATTTCTATTACATCGCCAGTAGATGCAGTCAAGGAGTCCATTGAATCATAATCGATTCTAGCCACTCCACGACCTACGTCTCGAGTATATGCTTCGAGAACCTTTAGCGAGAGAGTGTTTTGACTCACGATATGAAGTACTATCGTACCTATCTTTATACCTTTGTCGAGGATTACTCTTCAAAAATGTACTCTAGTAAAACTTCAGAAAAATAATGAATTCTTG
>JARBAW010000026.1 GCA_029237505.1 Nitrososphaerales archaeon | reverse complement strand
ATTTATTCAAGATTCATTTCTTTAATAGTCGAAAAGACATTACAAAAACCGAAAATATTATTGCGGCGCTAACTAGAAATGTCGCTCCGCCAATTAAATTATAGAGTACTCCGCCTGCAATTAGTCCAATTATGCTTGCTATGCCTCCAAAACTTCCTGCAATACCCTGGACAGCTCCTTGATGAACTGTTCCTGCACGTTTTGAGAGTATTGACATGAAAGAGGGCCACATAAGCCCATTACCAACAGCAAATAATACTACAGCGGTACAGATAAAAATAATGTTATTTGAATAAAACGAAACAAAGTTTGCACCCAAAATTACGCTGCCAATAAAAACTAATTTCTCTTCAGAAAATTTTTTCAATGCTTTCTTCAAGACAGGGCCTTGAATAAAGACCATAACTCCACTCAATATTGCATAAAAAATCCCCAACTGTGTTACTGACCAATGTAATGCGTTAGCTGCATGAGTCGGAAATGAAGAATAGTACACGTTAAATCCAAGAAATATCAAAAAATACAATATCAGAAGAAATGAAACATGCTTTAGTTTGAATACATCTCTAAACTTGAGCTCCACATCGATAGCTGGAGGAATGCAATTCTTACATTCTTGTGAGAAAACTTTTCTAATAGTCCCTTCTTGAGATATCAAAATTTGGTTGGACTTGGGCTTTGATTCCTTTAATAGAAATCCTATTACTCCTATAGTTGCTATTGATAGTATTAATGCAGTAGAAACTGGAAGTAGTGCTCCATAAATTGTACCTCCAAGGATTCCTGCTAGCGCAGGACCTAAGATAAAACCTAGGTTTGAAGATATGGCCATTTTTCCAAAATTATTGCTCCTGTTTTGGTCAGATGAGACATCTGAAAGGTAGGCATTTGCAACCGAAATATTTCCTCCAGTGATTCCATCAATCGCTCTTGCAAGGAATATGAACAATAATGGAACAGATATCATTACTGTTCCAAAGTAAACAAAGTTAACATTCAAGGTCCCCTCATATGGAATGACCAATGCAACAAGGAATAAGATCCAACCAAGTGCCGTACCTGCATTGCTTAACAAAAGTACCTTCTTTCTACCATACACATCAGACCATTTGCCTAGAATTGGAGATCCTAAAAGTTGAAAAGCCGGGTAAGTCGCTACTAGGAGACTGTAAACTACTGCATCACCTCCGAATTTCATAACTAAAAATATCAGAAACGGTAGAACTATACTGAACCCTAACGTACCAATAAAATTAACTAACAGGATAGGCAGAAGTGGATTTCGTTTTTCTTGATTAATCATAGTTCAGATGATATGTTGTGGTAAAAACCGGAGAGTCTCAAACCTTGCAATCTTATCTAAATGTACAATTTCGTGAACTTTTATAATGCGCACGCGAAGGAAGTGAACTATTATTTTGGAAATGCATTTCACTGAAATCCTTTTGTTTCAGGAAATTCTGTATTGTACCCTGATGATTGCTCACCTTATTCTTTACAATAGCAAGATCCGAGACGCTTAATGCAGTCTTCTTTTCATAATCAATTTCCCATAATTCATGTCCGTCATCATTCAAAATTACGAATTCAATCATACTATGTTAGATATGTACAATGATTTACTATTTATTCGTGGGGAATTGCGCAAAATGAGCAATTCATAATCTAATCAAAAGTAACTTTGGCGAAGAATTAACAAATAACCTTTAGCTAAAAACTATTGGAAAATGTTACTATCGATAGGCCAAATTACAAAAGGGTAATTCGCGAAATAAAACCAGAAAAAATAATGGGCATATCAATGCATCCAGCTTTCTATTTTCTTGTACTTACCCTGGTGAAAGTGACAGACCTATTGTATATTTCGGGTTTATGGATTCACAAAAGACACTTTCGAAGTTATATTGCATATACGATATATATAAATACTTAAACATCTAAATATTATATCGGATGACCGATAATATATTGGAAGTGATTGTGAAGTAATACCGGTTTCGGAGGAATCAATTATTGACGCAGTTGAAAAAGTTAGCAATAGTGTAGTTAACATTGCAAGTGTAAGAATGATGCAAGACCAGTTGTTTAGGATATTTCCAGTGCAAGGTGTTGGATCAGGAATTGTTATCGATACCAGGGGACACATACTAACAAATAATCATGTAATAGATGGGACTAATAGGCTAAGAGTAACGTTTGGGGATTCAAAACAAGTTAGTGCGAAAGTTATAGGAAAAGACAAAGAGACTGATCTAGCTGTGGTTCGGGCTGAACTTGACAATATAGATGGTAACGGCAAAGAAGAGGTAAGATTGCAACCTGTGATTTTTGGAAATTCTGATGAACTTAAGGTCGGACAAATTGTAATGGCCTTGGGTAATCCCTTTGGTTTAACAGGTGGACCAACAGTGACAGCTGGAATTATCAGCTCACTAAATAGAAACGTACAATTTGATAATGGAATATTAGAATTAGTGCAAACCGATGCTGCAATTAATCCCGGCAATTCAGGTGGACCACTAATTAACACAAGGGGCGAAGTGGTTGCAATAAATACAGCAAAAATTCCATACGGGCAGGGAATTGGATTTGCAGTTCCCATCAATTCGATAAAGGGAGTGCTCGTCGATTTGATAGAGAATGGTCATGTAACAAGACCCTGGTTAGGGATAAGTACAGTAAAACTGAATTCAAGAATTGCGAGTTACTACAGCTTACCTTTAATTCATGGTGCGTTAATTGTCGATGTAGAACCATTTGGTCCGGCAGATAAGGCAGGATTACGAAGAGGAGATATTATCGAGGAGATAAATGGAAATAAGATTGACAATCCTTCTCAAGTATCATCTTATATCAGAAAGAAAAAGATAGTTAGTGATACAGTAACAATAATGATCAACAGATATGGTAGGGTATATGATGTGAATTTGAAATTGGAACCTCATCCCTAACAAATCCATAAATGAAAATATGTTGGAAGAGGATAATTCAAATTCATTATCAATAAATAGTATTGTGCATCAACTAGATTTAGAAAAAGCAGAAATCATCATATCGAAAGAAATTAAGAAGTTCAATAAATTAACTACTTTGATACGCGGTATTAATAATAGTAAAGAAGCACAACTAATAATTAAAGATCTAAAGTCCAAGTTAGGAACAGGTGGAACAATCAAAGACGGGCAAATCATATTGCAAGGTGATCATAGAGAAACAGTCAAGAAATTACTTGTGGCAAGAGGGTTCAAACAAGAATCTATTGAAATCATCTAAAAAATAATTAGAAAGGTGCATATCAGTCAAAGTACGTGTCTTGAAGGATAATTTCTGACAAACAGAATTTACATTTACACCCAAGTTAGTCATACGATGATATTCTGGCTTGAATTACAAGAGATATGATTTAGGGTTCATTTGAAAAGCAACTGTGAGAAATAAAATCTATGTTTTTGCAGTCTCAACTTGTATAATCCATTCGCAGTTAACATTAGCTTTTTCATGATGTTTTTTTACAGCTTCCTCATCTGGTGCATCAAGAACGCAAAAGCAAACATTTGCTTCCTTGTTGAAAAGGAGGTCTACATGCGCCACCCCAAATTCATCCCTGGGAGAAGCACAAAGTTCTTGGAGTTGTTGCTTCGTAAACGGAACCTTGTGAGTATCCATAAATATTGGCATCTATTCATCTACCTCCTTATCAGATGACCACTCGCGCTTATAAATTTCATCTTTAAGATTTTGTTCTTTGAATATTCCGAAGTAAGTATTCCTGATTTTCTTTAGGTCTTCCAATTCACCCTGTATCTGTTTTGTCTGGCTCAGAAGATTTTGAACTAGCGCTCTGAGTTCATTTGGATCCTCTTGATTTAAGTTTGAATTGAATTTTTCATTTTCAAATGAATTAAGACACGACTCACTGCAGAACAATATTGGTTTAAAGTTAGGATTATTTGGACCAACATCCATCTGATTATCACATTTCTTGTTATTACATTTAACCACTAACAATGTCATTGTGTAGTCTACGTTTTGTCTTGGTAAATAAGTTTCGTTAGGGCT
>JARBAW010000025.1 GCA_029237505.1 Nitrososphaerales archaeon | reverse complement strand
GTTCTTTTATCTATTTAGTTAATACTGTAATATTGGCAAAAAGCCTAGCTATAACAATAATCCTAGCTGTCATATTTGCAGGGTTAGGACATATTTACCTTGGATATAAGAAAAGGGGAGTAATAATCTTAGTAGCACGCATTGCAATTTGGCTTGCTGCAATCTGGTTTCTGCCATTTCCTATCGATTGGATAGTCGGACCAATAGTAGGTGGAGGATTTTGGATCTGGCAATTAATAGATGTAGTAAGATTGTACAATGGAATTAGAATTACGAAAATACATGGTCAAACACAAGTTGAACTTGGAAAAGATTAAACTTCAAAATTGTTTCCTTTTTTCGAATAACATCAGCATTTTCTAATAGAATTAACTAATTGTAAGACGCAGTCAAGTTCTTATTTAATTTCAATTCATTACCTTAAAAAGGACTAGTGTCATGTATTAAAGAAAAAACATTAAAGCAATATCTATATATTGCACATCTAGAGGTTTAATTGTCTGATTCTGTGAATAGTCAAAAGAAGTACAACAATAGACGGAACAACAATAGCTATCCCGATAATAATCTACCACAGAGCCGGAGACGGTGAAGCAGCAAATTACAACACGAATATGGAGCTTTTTGAAAAAGAAATGAAATATTTACATGAAAATAATTTTGGAGTGATCATTATGAAAGACCTAGATTACAAGGCAGAAAATGACTATTTATACGTCAAAGCACCCGAGGAATCTAGCATCATAGGTGGAATAGCTTCAATTTTGAGCAAGAATAAATCACATTAAGATAATAGTCATAACATAATGAACTCTAAATTAGAAATTCATAACATAACTCCCATTTCAACTAGATGGACACAAATTTGATACTTAATTTAATACTATTTCTGCTTCAAATATCAATCTAATGTACCAACTGCCAAATATTTTTCCACGCTTCAATATTTCTTATCAAGCCAGAAATTAAAAGTTCTTTGAATGTTTTTAAGCAATGTTCTCTTAGAAATTATTGTTTATTATGAGAAGGGGCGTAGAGGTCATGTCAAAGTCAAAATCCACCAAGAATGGTCAGGAACGTGTCGTTACGGATCGAGATAATGCAAAGCATTTGCAATATTTCAACAATGGTCAGTGGCGACATAGCGAAAAATGCAGGGAATTCACAAATAAGGATTGTAAAATAAAGAGGTTTAATAGATGACAACTTTAAGTGAAATTGCCAAACGAAACTCCAAATTAGACTATTTGAAAAAACTAGATTCCTGATTGTTTGAAAACGTTTATGAGGGGTTGTCTAAAAAATAATTGCATTGTGCTTTGCCTTTACGTCAAATATCGGACGATAAATGCCTAATTTATTAATATTTAGGTAAATTTTATTAATCAGAAATAAATTAGGAGAGTAAGAGTTTATACTCCTATCTCTCTAGCCAATTTCACAAGTTTTTTACCGTCTTCTGTCAGGTTATTGTATACCTTGTTCTTAACGCTCTTTCGGGCCACCAATCCACGCTTTTGGGCCTTCAGTAACTGCTTGTGTCCATATCCATATGCACCTAACTTGGTGAGCAGTTCTCTAGTTGGATATCCTTTTCCAGTACCCAATGTCTTCAATAACCTTACCAGAGACTTTTCTTCGACGAGTATTTTTAATAATTTTGCTTCTTTCATCGCATATTACTATATATTACTAATTATATAACAGTTACTCATTATTAGATACAAATCCCTTTTAGAATACCTGTGAAATGATGCTCTGAAAGAGATTTAATCTATTTACAATAACATTCTGTAATAAAAAAATTCGCTATATTGGCCACTCATAGCCAATGCTTCTGAATTCATTGGAATCTGGTCTGAATTCACCTTCCAAAATACAAATCAATCCGTTCATCCACTTCAGGTTATCGGAATTAGTAAAATAGGTTCTAAGAACGATAAAGTTATTGTTTTTTCTCATATCACGACCTGAAAATAATAATTTATCTCCGTCAGTTGTGGTAAAAATTCCCTGCCAATGTGAGATTGTAACTCCGTTTTTGCCTTGTATTGACTTACCTGATCCCACCTTTTTGCCATCTGGAAATCCCTCAAAACCCCGAAGTTCTCCAAGCCAACTGGCCTCTATTTCTATTGATTTTGCATTTTTTGAAATAATTTTCATTCCGTTGGGTCTATCAATCTCCTCAAACAGTTTTCTTCCTCCAATTGCAACCATCTGTTTTGGACCTAATGTTGTCTGTTACTACTCTGATATATTTCAAACTCAAGCTTTAAGACAAAACGTGGAACTAATCATTGGTTAAATATATAATGGTATCCTGCTTTTTTGCCGTACTGAAAGGTGGATTACGCCCAAATCTATCCGCTCAGGCGATTACAGAGATTTAATAGACGTATTACGGTTGTTATCTCTTGAAACAGCTATTATCATAGGAAACGAACTTTCACATCAATCACAGTTGTATTTTTATCAATCGATAGTTAACTAAGATAACTTAACAAAATTAAGTAAATGTCCTATAGACTTGGCTCTATTTTAGAAACGAATGTATACGAAAATGAAACAAACAACAAAGCTTCCCATTGGAAGATACACTTCAATTATGGCCCATTAGTGTCTTGGTCCTGTCTTTAATATCAATATCGATACCTGTATTCGCTCAACAATCAACTTTCATAGCCAGTCTATCCGGACGATCGCTATCACCATCAGTCACTACTGCAGCAACTGGTATGGCAAGATTCAACATACAACCAGATGGCAATCTTGCCTAACAGATTAATAAAAATAAGATCGATGGAGTTATTGGGCCCGTATAAGCCTAAAAACGGAACCGATTTGGCACAGGTTTTTGAATTCCTATGCGGAGGTTAACGGGAAATCCGAGATTCCCACTGGTCAGATTAACGGACAGCTTTCTAATGGCATCATTACATCATCTAATCTTAGCGGTCCACTCACAGGAAAGACGGTTAATGATTTAACAAATTTAATAAGAAATGATTCCGTTTACGTGGTCGTTCGGACCCAGGCCCATGAGAATGGAGAAATACCAGGAATTAATTATTTCTCCTTCAAATAGTGGGATACTAAGACATCTATTTATTCTGGCAGATACTAACTTCACAATATAATACCCTTTTTTTGGGTAAAGTATCAAATATCTTACCAAAATTTCTTTAGAATGATACTTAAAACTCATCATCATGGAAAAAACGTACAAGAATATTGAAACTTAAATTTTACATTTATGACGCGATTATCCTACTTCCGATGGATGAGTTGTATGTCCAATCCTAAAGACGAATAAAGAGATGGTTTCTAAAGTTAGGAATAAAATTAAGGGAAGATTGGTTCATTCAATATCGGTTTTCTCCTATTCCACAGGACAAGATCTCATATCCAACTAAACCATCCTTTCCATTACCATCATCGTGGCCAGTTTCTAAGCATTTCTTCTGCTCATCATAACTAAGCTCATAAGCTGGTGAGCTCTTGAACTTTTCCCAATCGACCGCATCGCGGTTTGTGCATTCCTCATGATCAATGCACTTCGTGAGTTCGCACAGTGAACCGTGATAAGCCAGTAACTCGAATTCCTTCGATGATGGATTATTAGGTTCGTGATTCTTTGGATCCCAATCCATATCAGTGAAAGTATCGGCGCATTCAACTTTTTTCGCAAATGTAAAGTGCGTGGAGAATAGTACTGCGAATAACATTGTTGTGACCAACACAACCATAATTTGCCTAAACACAAATCTTTTGAGAATCTGCACTTAATAAATCTTATTTTGATGAGTTATAGCTAACTTCCAATGAAAATATCAAACTTAAGGCTAAGTAAAAAGGCAAATTTCTTAAGGTGATCGGAAGAATTTCTTAAATATACATTAACGCCATTATGATCGAATTATGATAATATTTTAGTTTTTACGGCAAATTCGTTACTTCATAAGATACAATAAAGATAATATTCTTCAAATAGCTTAATTAATATACGATTTATCGTCAGTCCCTTCCAAGTATCAGCTAGACTTAGAAAATTACTTGCTAGACGCATTCGAACCTGTAAAATTGCAAACGTTAAAACTAAATGCAGAACAAGTAATTTCAGATTATTGTAGACTAATCATCAAAATCATTGCTTCTGGCAAACAGATAAAATTTTGATTTCTGATAGTCCATGATTGAATACAATGGTTCTTATTTACAATTAATTGGGACTGGACCACTAGTATAAAATCATAGTGGTGTTGTCTCATCCTGAGAAAATATTTTCGCGGGCATGTTTATCGAACGATGTACCATAAACATGAATGAAAGAATGGCCGCCACTACTATCCAACCTGATAGACTTAATGTAAAATTTAAAGGAACGTAATTGGGTCCACCTGAATTCGATACAATATCTACAAAAATATCCCCTATGGTTCTGATGACCAAAGATATTACAATTAACCAAATTGGCAATTTACTTATGTGTATAAACCGCACAGGTCTACCTAGAATCGGAGATAACATCAACGGTAAATACATGGCCACAGTTAGTCCTATGAAACCAATAGTAATAATATGAATCCACATGTCATACAGAACAAAATTATCTGAAAACAAGACAGACAAAATTGACAATACATTTCCAATAAAGAGTAACATAAACGATAGCTTTGAAATAATAAGCGTGAATTCATACCTGGCTTTTTTTTCACCCACGCTGAGATTCATAATGTCTGAGGTATCAAAACCTCCGAAAATGTTTAACGCCCACGTAAAGCATGCTACTCCTGCTAATAAGACAATACGAAAAATTAATTCAACTAGCACAGTATCATGATAGAAAGAACTTGCAAGGCCAAGTCCTAATGAGAACGTCAAAAACACAGCAGACATAATCGATCCCAATCTTCTTGGCCAAATGAAGCCTATGAACGAAGGCAATGTTTTGTATTGAATTCCAAATATCATTATTATAGGAAACATTATCCAAAGTTGAATATTTTGAGATATTAGATCATAATTCAATATGTTAGAGAAAGCCAAAATGACAAACAAAAGAACAGATAATCCAATAAAATAGTCTGCCAGTCTAAGGAGTTTTGGACTTGTTCTTAATGTCAACATGATCATGAGCGAGAAAATACCCACTCCTACAAGTCTACAAAAACTGGCGAGGAAGTTGAGAACAGTGTTAATGAAACTCGCTGCGCTTAATGATGATACCGTTACAGAGAATATACTCGACAGTAAAATAAGGAGGTATGACACGTAAACTAATTTTACCGAGGGTATTACAATATTTCTAAAACGCGGAACTAT
>JARBAW010000157.1 GCA_029237505.1 Nitrososphaerales archaeon | reverse complement strand
CATCTATTCTTAGAACCGTTGTTTGAAAGTTATAAATAATCTCACCAATCGTATATGCTGCAAATCCAATCCCCAGGGCGAGGTAAGCCTGTCCGAACACAGCCGAACGGCCGTATCTTGATGAAACAATGAACGAGGCAATAGAACAGATTGCTACACTTATTATGGAAACATAATCAATAAGGCTTAGTTCACCTTCGTTCTCAGGAAGCAAATAATTAAAAGTCTGATAAATTGCAGCTAGTGCTATAATAAGCAATATTATTTTGTAATTGAACCCGCGTTTGGGTTCCGTTGTATTCTGGTCAGTATCAGACATCTATTATGATCTGATAGTCGTGAGTCATAACTTTTTTCCCCGTAAAAGTACTCGGATAATTTGACTCTCATTTAAAATATTTTCTTTCAGCAACACTTCAACTATTGGAAATGATGGTAATGGAGAACCTGCGTCAAAAATCAATCCATTTGTATCAATCTCAATATTGACTTTTTCGAAAAGCGCTGTGTACTTGTTCACTTTTTTTCCATCTGCTGATTCTGCATATCCTTGTTCCGTAAGAAGACCGTTTTCGACCAACTGATTAATTAATCGATATCCAGATGATTTTGGTATTCGAGCTGCTTCTAGAATATCGAGTATGACGGAAGGATTAATGAACGCTACCTCTAGGATGATTCTCTTGTCCTTGTCACCATAAGTTGCAAGAATAAGCTCAGCGAGTTCTCTATTCGCTATTGATATCCAGTGCCTTCCGTCTGCAGGCGTATTAATAGAAATCAATTGATTGGCAAAATCTTCCTCAATAGCATCAGCACCAGACGAGAAAAACTCCCTTAGGGTGGCATCTAGTGTATAAAAATCGTTTATGGACTCTGCCAAGTCCAGACCATAACGCTCGCGCAACCGAGCTTCAATTTTCTCGCAAGTCTTTTGCCCTAGTTTTTCTCTAATCATTGATTCAAGTGCTTGTCCAAGTAAGCGATCTAAAGCAGAAGGCATTAATTTTCTGTAATTTATGAAAGCGCATATTTAAGATTGCTTCTGCGATTCTCAAAAAAGCTAGTTGAATTGTGTAAATCTAGCTTTATTCCTGTATTTTAGATTAACTAGCGATATCCTTAAATTGAAGAGGGGTGATTTAGCCTAAATATTTTTAACAGAGGAAGTGTTATTCTCATTTATGGGAATAACCGAAAATCAAAATCCCGCCGGTCTCAACCTGGCTACTAATTCTAAATTTGACCAACGAGACAACATTTTCTTTTCGGAAAAATCGTCCATGTGTTGCGTCGGGTTCGTCGATATGGTGGATTCTACTAGAATCACGGCTGGTCTGGGTACGCGCCAAATGAGCAGGTATTATTCTTTATTTATCAATTGGGTATGCGGCATCATACAAGGATATGATGGTAAGGTGGTAAAGAATACAGGCGATGGTCTGCTTTTCTATTTTACGTCACTTGGTGATCCACCGACTAAATCTGTCAGAAATTGTCTTGATTCTGCAATTACGTTATCAGTACTCCACGGTAACGTTAACAGGAAATTTATTTCTGAATTGTTGCCAGAGCTAAATTATCGTATAAGCTTGGATTATGGGGAAGTATCTTTTGCCCAAACGGTCGACTCGACTACTTTCGACATATTTAGCACGACGGTTAATCTTTGTGCCAAAATAAACAAAGTGGCTGACCCTAATAAGGTCATAATTGGTGGAGATTTGTACCGAATTGCAAGGAATCTGAGCGGCTATGAATTTCACGAAGTAAAGGAAACAATTTCAATTTGGAACCGAGCATATCCTCTCTATACAGTGTCAGAGGCAAAGGCTAATTAATAACTAGTAGTAGGTAACATTATTCTAGGCAGTCACGACGACTTAATCAGAAGAAATAGTGTTTTATTAACTTGAACTATTTACATTCCTGATAGGCACTGACCTACATATCATCGCAGATCACCGCAATATTTAGAAATCAACATTGTCTGTAAGTTATCAGCTTTAATGATAACAATATTAGTAATAGCACCTACGTGAAATAGTCATGTGAAACCATTAAAATACATAAAATCGAACATCTGTACAATAGGTATGCTTGTAGGGATACTTGTCATTAGCAGTTTGTTCTTACTGCCACTAGAAGAACATTGGTAATTCATAGCGGACCAGTAGCCGTGGGCAAACCAAGAGCTACTGTTACGAAATAGGAGACAATCCATATAATAACAGCAATAATTGCAGATCTAGTCCAACTAATACCGTATATGCCTCTTAATGCAAATAGCCAAGCTATACCTCCTACAATTGTAGCCAATAATCCATGGCCAAAGAAATAATATGGAACAACCCAAACAAGCGTTCCTATCAGAGCTGTTATGAATGCTTTCCCTATGTTTGTCCTTCCTCTAAATAACTTGGTTATAATGAAAATTATTATTGTTGAAATCACAAGACCTATTACGAAAATTACGGCTGGGTTATCTATTTCCAAGGATGCCATTATGATCTAGATTGTCATTAAAAAGATAAATAGTTGTATAGAATTACTCGTCATTTGCAGAAGCAGTAACAATTCTTTGCTTTCTAATGTTAAGTAACTTGTATAGACTTTCAATCCTTATATGAAATGTTGCTTTATGATGGATATGGTCGAATTAATAAATTGGGACGAGATTATAAAAAAGGAAGCAAGAGGCCTGGATAATTACGATTTAGGCGAGGTGCAGGATCTAAACGAACAATTTGTTGAAACAAAAAGAGGAGTTGTTGATAAAGACAAGTTTTTTCTACCAAGAGACAAAGTCGTAAAGTTCGATGGAAACAAAGTCTGGTTTAATGTTACTAAAGATGAGGCAAAAGCATACAAACGTGGTTAGACCACAAGATCATTTCTTACTAAGAGTAATTAACTCTTTGTCAACGAATTCCTGAAATGCAGGATCAAACCATTTTTCCATCTCTATTTTACTTTTCCAAATGTCCTTTATCAATCCTTGGTCAAATGCACTCTTCATCCACCGCAACCATCCGGTCCATTCATTGTCACTTAGGACGTTTCTTTCGCGCATGTGAAGCACGTGTGCGAATGTAAATAGAATATGATAAGAATATGCAACATCAGATGACCAATCTGATTCAACTTTGGTTACCACCTTTATCAGTTCCGGTCGGTCAATCATCAAGCGAGTAATCTCATGAAGTCTTAAATCAAGATCACTTAGCACCTTGGTTTCTAAATCAACAGACAAAGCATCCATCTGTTTCCTCGAAAAATAGAGTACAACAAACATTGTGGCAATTATTCCCATTGCTTCACCTATGCCGAAATACTGTTCTATACCAATCTCAACCATTTTTATAACAATCCCTTATATCTCATACACATTAGGCAACAACTTCCGTCTTCGTCAAATAGATAAAGTTCTCTTTTATGTTTACACTTACTAAATTTTTCAGATTTTCTAGCCACTGAATTCTAAGTTTCTACTAAGGATATAACCATTAAATAGTAATCTTCTAGACATTCAGTTTTTAAAAATTCTCAGTCTTCCGAACACTCAAGATATATGGGCTGCAAATGAAATTCGAATTTTCTGTCTAATCTGTTTATTAACAATCAACTTGTCACCATTTTATCTATATATTAGGAAAATAACGATCTAATATACAAATGAGCTATTACAGAGAGAGGGCTTATAGTCGAGGCAGGAGAAGGAGATATGATAGTGACGCTACAAGGAAATTAAAGAGACAAGGCCCGCCTGCAAAACCCGTTGATGTTGGAAAGACATATGATGTAGACATAAATGAAATTACTGGAAAAGGCGATGGCATTGCTAGGGTACAAGGATTTATAGTCTTTGTTAAAAATGGAAAAACTGGAAAAAAAATACGGGTAAAGGTTACTGAAGTAGCGGACAGATTTGCTAAAGCAACAATCGAGATTTAACCAACGGAATTCAGAATCATAGAATAAAGAATAATAGCAACGAACAAGTCCGTGTCAATATAGATTATTGTCATCATGGATTCAAATCGCGATAAACTCCGTCTCTTTTGATTACAGAAATTCCAAAGTCTTTGATTGCCACCACGAGATTCTTAACAAACTTGAAAAAGCAAGGGTAATTATACCTAGACATAGTATAACTTCAATGTGCGAAGAATAATACAAGCAGGGGGCACCCCAGGGGAATTTAGATGCCGAACATGCGATGTTTTATGGTCAAGTTTTATGGAAAGTAATATTCCATGCATAGATAAAACAACTAGGTCTGGACTCCACAACTTTGACTTTGGAAAGCCCATTGCAATCGAAAAAACACAACCAAGTCTTCTTTAGCATCTTTTGCAAATTATGAACGAAACAAGCGTTGCGCATGAGATGTATAACTGTGAACACGATAGAAACCGGCATTTTCCATAATGTTTTCCCGATTATTACTCAAGACGTAAGAGTTGTAAGAAACAATGGATTTCTCGAATTGGAGTTTGGGTAAATGCAAAAACCAAAGCCTAAGGTGACGCCGATTGTTATTCCCGATGATAAGTTACAATTTCTCAAGAAAAAACTAGATGATCCGGACCTATCGCAATCTGTCAAAAGGGACTTTGTTAAGGAAATAATGGGAGGCGAATGTGCGATGTGCCAGGGAATGCCTACAAAAATTGCAAGATACGACATGGACGGGATTACATTAATTGAGAAATATTGTGACGAATGCTTTGAAAAGTCCAATTCTTAGTAATAATTTATTTTGTTTATGGTGTCTTTATAGTACAGCTATTTCCAAGAGCAGATTTATTACAGGTTTTTTTGAGATTGTGCAGTGTTATATTTCAAAATTAGGATTAGCTTATTTTCGGTTACTGCAAATTTGATATGAAATTTTTTATGAATCCTGCAGGTCAAAACTGTGATAATATTTTGTAAGCAGGAATTGATAGAGGCAATGATCTTGGCAAATTTGTCTACTCAAACCAAATTACTATTCTCAGGGATTGTTCATTCTGATACTATTCAATGGTATTTTATATCAAGGCATAATTAGAATTGAAATTCGAGCATGGATGAGCTAATTGCGTTCATTCATATTACGGAATGAACTGTCATCTATCTAAATGAGTTACAGAAGTGGTTTTGGGGGTCCAAAACCAGTTGAAATGGGAAAAGAATACGAAGTAGAAATAACGGAAGTAAGTAGGAGAGGAGACGGGATTGCAAGAATTCAAGGGTTTGTGATATTCGTAGAAGGCGGAAAAACCGGCCAGAAAACGAATATAAAAATTACAAGCGTCGGAGACCGCTTCGCAAAGGCACAAGTCGTGTGATTTGGAAATATCACCGTATTAATCCGAGAAGGCTTCATTAGAAGCTAATTATTTTTCTATTTATTTTGTAACAAACGGTTCATTTTCTTATTTCGCGGTTATAGAACCTGTAGAATGACGAAATATTTTTGACCTAAAATTGCAGACAATAGACAGTAAGCGTTAACACATGTCAAATGGCATTATTAGACAACATCATTCATCATATTCTTGTACGCACTATAGCGTCTAGAAAATTCTTTATCTAACTCTTCATTCTTGATTATCTCCCCTCTACGTCCGGGAGTCTTTATAACTTGTTGGTTAACGAATTTCCTTTCGTCTTCCAATTCATTAAAACCTATATTCGTATCATAGATTCGTTGTTTCATTGTTTTCAGATATACGCTATATCTTTCTCTAAAGTCATCTTCTAGTTGCGAAGAAATATTAACACTCAATTCCGAATCTGTCCACAGCATACTGTATGCTATCTCAACTATAAGAATGCAATGTTTCTGATTGGACTATAACTAAAATACAGTAACTTAGAACCAATAAATCAGATTCAATGTTAGAATATCTAATTGTGAATTCCAATCCGCATGTAAAAGACCTAAAGTGAATGCTTGTTAAAGACTTTTAGATTTCTTAAGCGTGCAATCTTTGTTAGTAAATTCACTACATTTGTCACTGTGTCGCCACTGACCATTATTGAAATATTCCAGATGTCTAGCATTATCTCTATTCGTGGTTATTCTTTGATCCCCATTCTTCGTAGCCTTTGACTTTGGCATCATCTCAACTCCTCTTCTCATTATAATCAATTACTTATGGTTTAGCATTCAATAAAAACCTTGGCGGTGCATCTCTTCCAAATAACGCAAGATATCAGTTCTTTCCAGTAATAGTGAAAAATCAATAAAAGTATACAAATTGATATTAGTCAAGGAAATAGTATTAATTAAAGTATCAAATGTATTATTTTCTGTATTTATTTCAACGTTTCACTAATTAAATTAAATTTCATCTTTTTCGTTTTTTAGAACAATGTTATACATTATTATATATCCAAATAGTGAAAATTATTCATATGGAAAAATTATGTCAAATATGCAAGAAAAACGAAGTCGAGGTTTACCAGTCAGAAATTGAGGTATGCTTTGATTGCTGGATGAACAAAACCACCCCAGAAATTTATTAAAGTATACTCAAATTCTAACTCGATAAACTAAGAAAGATTTCAAATTTACATGCAAGTAAAAATTTGTATCCACTAACAAGTAACAACTCTAACATACAATCAGAAATCCATTTTTTGTAATTGTTGTCCTGCAATTTTGGTCTTGTCCTTAGTCATACGTTGCGGAATGTAGGTGATGCCGTGATCCAACTTTAGGTGACTCAGGAATGCTATCCCATTATTTACGTTATCCTTAACTATCAGGTTTCGCCCGCATTCGCTACATCGGATTATGTGCTCATCCTCAGATATCATGTATTGCTGTACAGCAAGCTGTTATAATAAAACTATCTATCTTTTCATCTTTTACTGCCTAAATCAATATCTTCGAATCTTGACTAAACCTGAGAGACAGGTTATTAAAAAAGTCGTTATATTTGTCAACAATGTCATCATTAGAACAATTAAGACAAGTCGTAAAAAATCTTGCAGAAACATTCAACGACCCTAAGGTTAGAGAATCATCATATTTTGATTTTTATGATGATTCATTGAATATT
>JARBAW010000156.1 GCA_029237505.1 Nitrososphaerales archaeon | reverse complement strand
TTGACAAGGGAACTTTGAAAATTAGCTAAAGTTTGAATTATCATCTTGGTTGCCTCAATATATTCAACTTGAAAATTTGAAAATGATTGCGCATATCGAGGCTGAATTTTTGCGATTTCATCTGTAATATCAAACAGACTGTTTTGCATGGTCTCAATTATACCCTTAGAAGCATCCCTGTTGATAGTTCTAGGTGTATTTGGTTGAATTTGAGTTCTTTGTTTTTTCCCAACCATTTTTGACCATCTAGTGGTAATATTCAGATACTTTATAAACATTTTATCAAAGGAGATTCTATCAAAGCTCAATTCAGTAACTTAACCTAATTGAAGCTCATTGTGTCTGGAACGGATCCATTTTAATAACTTGAATGATATTACAAGTGTGTGTCTTTTCCGAGTGATATTTTTGAAAGGATGTTTACCGATAAGAATACACAATTGATATATCCGAAGGAAGAAGTGCCAAGCCATGATGTAGAAGACATTGTACAAACAAATATCTTCAATGTTATGCTTAATAGAAGATCGCAGAGAAAATTTGAAAATAGGGAAGTTGAAGAATGGAAGCTTGAGATGATTTTTGCAGCTGCAGATACAGCGCCTACAGCAGGTGGATTCCAAGGTTTTGAAATATATCATATAAAGAATCAAGATATTAAGAATAAGCTTGTGCAAGCCGCCAATAATCAGCCTTATGTAAATGCTCCAGTAGTACTGGTGTTTTGCATGAACCCCGATAGGGTAAAATTAAATTTTTCTCCAGACACGATCAGAAAATTCTCACAACAAGACGCCACACTGGCAGCTGCTTATTCGCAATTGGCCGCGCACGCCTTGGGTTTAAGCTCAATTTGGATAGGGATGTTAGACGAAAATAGGATTAGGCAACTGCTTGGTACGGACCTTGTTCCATCGTCAATTCTTTGTGTGGGATATCCAATAAAGATGCTGGTACCAAAGCCAAAGAGGAGTCTCAAAGATCTAATTCATGAAATCTAATTTTATTTAAAATTCTAAAGTTAGATTACGATAATAAAGAAAATTAGAATCTAATGACAATCCTAAAGCCAAAGTGGGATAAAATGTTATACTATCCGGTAATAAAGCCGGTATCCAAATTATTTGAAAGAGTGGATATATTAATATGATCAATCTATTTGGTAGAATCATCGTTCTCTTTAATTTCATTCTGAAATCTTGTTAGGAATTCTTGAACTCTTCTTAATTGAAGATTTATTGAAATTATAAAACTCTCAAGATCGTCTTCATTTTGTTGTTTACCATCCACTACTACTGTTTCGCTTAGATTTAAGAATGCTTCAATATATGACAAAAAATCCAATCTCAACTTATTGTCATTTAGTTTATCTCCTAGCTGTCTTGTGGCATCCTCGATCTCACGAATTCTATATTTGGCAATGGGCATGAAATTCTGCTTGATAAAATATTGCAACTGTTGGCTTGTTGTATCTCCAGAGATATATTCAGTTAAGTATTCTTTTAACTCCATCTCTTTTTTCCGAATATACTCCAAGTGATCAATGATTCTTTTACATTCGAATGTTTTTTTCGACTGTTCGTCCGATCTTCTTTGTTCTAACAATGAATCCACCCTGGATGTCATGAGTGAAATTTTCGAAAGGAGCTCTTCGGCTAATTTTGAAGTTTTGGTTTGAAGTGTATACACAACAATGGCTATTGCAACGCCTATTCCTAATTCGATAATTGTTGCGACCCAGTTAGGTATGTCAAAAGCTGGCAATGTTATTTCTTTGAATATGATATTTTTAAGCATTAAAAGACTATCCTGGAATTCAGAGTAAACTCGCAGCATGGGTTCCCAACATCTAGGTTTTGATTCCGGACTAATTTAATAAACTACGTATACTTTGAATTGATTATGAGGAGAGCTTATCTTTACTATTCTTTGGTAGGAGTAATATTAACAGCAGTTCTAATTTTTCTTATCATAAAACAAGAACCCCAAGTTCCATACGCACTAGAGGTTGATGCCACAAAAGATACAACAGACATAGCTGGTACTTACTATAGAGTAAGGATCAATAACATAGGATTTAACGCGCTCACAAACATTAGTGTATTCCTAGGCGAAAATGACGTCCAATATTTAGATGGTCTTGCACCGGGTCAATCATTTTTCTTTTATCCAAAACCAGAAACAAATGTGGAAAAAATCAGAATATCTACAAGAGAAGGAATTAACCTAACGACGGATTATCGAACTCCATTAAAGGGAATCGGTTTACCAGGTAGTGGTAGATAGTTCCAACTGATTATCTGAATAACTCTTACACGATAATCCAAAAAAAATAGTAAAATAGGCAATTCTTTTAATCTAAAATGATGTGGTTTATGACTCAAACCTGGGGTTGCATACCGGAATTATCTCCAACCTGTTTGGACATGACAAATGCATCCAGTACCTATTTGGGAATCATAATTGGAGCAATTATAGGCGGAATTATTAGTTGGTGGATTTTCAATAGACAAAAGAAGACTTCTGATAAGCAGGATTATACCTTGAATCGAATTGAACAATTGGAAAAATATAATGAAAAACTGCTTCAAAAGATAAATCAGGTTGAAGAACGGCATGAAAAACTGCTTCAAAAGATCTTGGATTTAAATAGAAAAATTGATTCTTTACTTGAAAATTAGAGTATTGAACAAGAGAATTCTATTTTGACTCAGGTTTTGTTTTATCCTCTACTAGGTTATGCTTTGACAAGAATTTGTAGGCTATAAAGACAATCAATGCGATTATCGCAAAATCAATTATGTTTGCAACCAAGTCTCCATATTTGAATTGTGATGAAGCACCGGAAATACTGGTAACATTTGCCGACATTTTTTGCAGGTCTCCAGCTGGAAGAAAAAGACCTACTGCGGGATTGACAATATCACTTACCAGTGCTGTTACTAATTTAGAAGCAGCTGCGCCTATGACAAACGCTATGGCCAATCCAATAACGCCGAATGTCTTTAGGAAGAAAAAAAACTCTTGTATAAACGATTGTGAATTGTTGTTGCTCATTTGTATCAATTACCCGAAATAGCCATATCTAATTAATAAAAAAGAAAGAGATTAGGAAATTCCTAAATTAGGGAATGCCGATACGGCTATGTTTAATTCACCCTGAATTTTCCTAATCTTGTTTGCGTACTCTGTCATTTTGGTATCATCGTTTTGTACTTTTGCGATACGATACCCTTTCCAAGCTTTTCTCAAAGCTCCCCAACTTTGTCCTACAGTAAAACCCTGGTTGCTTACGCTTACGTGAACCTGAGTAACTGGTTGACTTGTTGTCATTTCGTTTTCTTGAATTGAGGCTAATGCCATGTGCTTAAGAGAGCAGAAATATACTTACAACGAATAGTCAGTTTTTTGAAATCATCTAGTAAAAAAAATTAGAACATTAGTTAATCTCAATAATAGCGTTAGAATCCAGGAATATACAACTCTACTCGGCTAAATGCTTGAAATTTTCCTAAATATCTACTACTAATTAAGTTTTTTGTATAAATTATGGAAATTAAAGAAATAATTATATTAATTGTTCAATTTTTCGTTAAACCTTTAAATAAGTTCGTAGAATTATTAGGTGTTTGTCCAGTGGTAATAACGATATCCTAAAAAATCAAAGTTCCCATAAAGGCGGAACATGCGCGTTATGTGGCAAAATACCAAAGAACAGCAAAACAATTGAGGAAATAGTTGATGGAGATCGATATCTTTTTGACTCCCAGAATTGTATTTCAATTTTTAAGAAATTGGCGAGCCTGTATGGACAGGAATTCATGTCTGTAAGTGTCGGCGAACAATATGTTTACGATTCTAATTTAAAGAGATATGTTCTAAGAGAACGTGAGCGGGATTCATCTCAGGAAGAGGGCAAGAAAATTGAAAATCAGGCATTTCAGATTATAAGTGATCCCACAGAGGTCCAAGAACTTGCATTTAAATTGGCTTGGTCGACAGAAAATGAAATTTTAGGGCTGTTTTCAACTCCAAACGCTTTCCATAGACAAGAACGCATGGGCATATTACCGAAATTACAACAATTGAAAAGGAATAATGATAAATTAAGAATAAAAATCCTTACTCCATTTGATGATCAAATCGAATCAGTTTCAAAAAGGATGAAAAATGAATCGGATATTAACATCATGAATTTAGATGAATCCTCCAGAATTAAGGCTTCCTTTTTACTAGTTGATAGAAAATTTGTTTTATTTGTAGGATTGAAAGATGATACGAAAAGTACCTCGTATGAGGCAATCGGTGTATCAATGTTTTCTTCGATAAGATCAACAGTTATTTCATATGTTACTATATTCGAAATAGTGTGGAGACAGCAGGAGCTGTATCAGCAGTTATCGAAATTCCGGCAGCGAATAGAAACATACGAACTAATCAATAAGCAGTTAAATGATACCATAGCTGACCTTAAACATCGATTAGATTTCTAGGTACTGCAATGAACTCAATTTTGGATACCAAAGAATTTGACGTTATATCATATTATATTATTCCTTAATAACTGAATGATGACAATGACCGTATAGGAATTACATTTTACAACTCAAATGGCAGTACTATGCAATCCCATTGAAACAAGGTGTAAGGGTTCAGGCAGATGGGGATCCTTCGAAATATTTCCAATACTCAATTTTCTCTCCGCAGTCATCGCATACATATATTTCACATAATGTTGGCTTACTAGATTCAGGTGTAACTTGAACTGTGTCTTCCAGAGAAAATGAATCAGATGAACACTTTCTACACCAATGACTAGTCGGTAATCCTGATGATTTTGTCTTTTCACTTTCACGAAGACCGGCTGAATTGGACATAAACATCCCGTTGGTATCAAAATCGATAAATCCGGAAACAAATACAGTGTTTAAAGTTACTATTATGGGTAGTAGAAGCACGATATTCTGCTCACGTATTTTATGAATCATTAGATGATATAGAACAAATATCATTAATAAGAATATCCATAGGAATTTGTCTTATATATCAAAAAAATGGAAAATATTTAGTCGATTGAAGCACTAATTCCGATGATAGTAGTTACCAAACTACAATATTATATCTATTTCAGAACAAGCATTTTCGTTTAGTCGAAATCTATTCTAGTACTTGCTTGAACCCTTTTCGTTTGATTTTGGAGCAGATAGCGAAAATACCTAAGTAGCTGAATGATGTATAATATGATGGTGCATTGTGCGTCTTGTTAGTAAAGGTGGACAAGATAATAGAAGGAAACAAAGTAAGAGTTGCTGAACTTGATATTGATAATTATGGCTCTGTCATACCCTTACGGGAATTGGAATTAAGGCTACCTGAGGATGATTCTGTAATCAGGGTTTTATCTTCAACTCAGTATGCAGCGATATTTACTGGAAGTGAAATAGATGGAGGGGCTGATACTATTATTTTGGCCAATAGTGTTTCACTTGATGAACTAAATGAGGAAAAAAAGAGGGCGATTGATGCCATGAACAGAAAATAGAAAAGAGTGACCTAGGAAGAACTTGATGCGGTGAATCGATAATTACGACTAGGATACTTTGATATCTTAATTGGACCCAAAGGTAAATCCCCCTGATTTTTCCAAAGAAATCCTTTTCTTGTGCAGGTTTTAATTAAAAATATGAAGAATCAGGATTTTCTAAAGAGGGAAGAGCTGGAGAATTTCCTTACTCAAAATGGAATAAGGATCGATGACTATATTAATACAGCAATGGATGTATCGACCGAGATTCACAGCGGTATTAAACGGGAAGACGATCAATCACCGTTTCTTGAAACTCACATCTGGCCTGTTACAAGGGATGTAGTCAAGCATTATCTCACGGTAAATCGTAACATAACAAGTGTCGAAATAGTTTCATCGATATTACATGATGTGATGGAGGATAATGATAGAATACTCGATCTATACAAGACGAAAGAATATGGTTTTGATGCTTATCTCAAGTATAGATTTGGTATCAGGGTCTATGAAATTTGCATGGATCTGAAAATAAAGCCGCTTGAAAATTATCTTGGAAACAATGATGAGCAGAAACAATTGGCAAGATTTCATGATTACTGCAAAGGGTTGAGCTCTGCTGATTATGATATGAAAGTCATTAAATTGGCAGATCGAGAAAATAATATGAAATTCATCAGCAATATGCCAAATTTAGACGGTACTTTAGTCAAGAATAAAATTAGGAGATATTTGCGAGAAGCTGAAGATTTTTACCTTTCTTTTGCCTTGTTGGAGCCAGCAATGAAAGACCTTTATTTAAAACTCAGAGAGTCTTATGAAAATCTAAAATTATTGAATAATGCTTAGCTGTTTGGATATGAACATCGGGGATTCAAACCTTAAAACAGTAATGGAAAAAGAAAAAGGTATAGGAATTGACTTGGTCATTGACCCATTGTCATATTTGGCGCTACAGAAGTAACGTTAACTTCCGATGGAGGTAACCCTGATGCTATTTGACCCCGGACTGCCCCTTGTTGAAACTCGCCGGTGTGAACATTGACGTATACAGTCTCGTCACTCATCAAACTCACAAGTTCCGAGAGTTCTTTATTCGCTAGAGGCCCTTGAAGTTTATCTTTTGTTATATTTCCGTTCAAAGATATGACTTGGTTTTGGGCATTTGCGGCAGATTCTGGCCCTGACAATGTAACGACGACATCACCATTTTGCCCTGC
>JARBAW010000155.1 GCA_029237505.1 Nitrososphaerales archaeon | reverse complement strand
TATTCTTTGGCCGGCCGGTTGTACAAGATGTTCTGGACGTCCAGGATGTATAGTTGCTGAATTGTTGAATTACACACATTGAACCCTAAAAAGCATATTAACAAATACTGTTGGGATCACTGATAGGTACTAGTCTCGAATAAGGGAAGAAAATTTAGTCCAGACTATCTTCGATGGGAATTAGAATTTCTAATTTAACAACGCAGATTTGAATTGCCTATAAATATAGATATAGAATATGTCTAGGTATGACCGCAAAAAAATGGTTTGATAATGATGTGTCATTAGAACCCCTCAAGAATAAAACCATAGCTGTGATAGGCTATGGCATACAAGGTAGAGCTCAAGCAAATAACATGAAAGATTCAGGAATAAATGTAGTTGTTGGACTGTACAAGGGAGCAAAATCTTGGAAAGTTGCAGAAAATGACGGACATGTAGTTAAAGGAGTAAAGGAAGCCTCACGACTAGCAGATATTGTCCATGTTCTTACTCCCGACATGGAGCAAGCAAATGTATACAAAAATGACATTGACCCCGGACTTGCTGAAGGAAAAACATTGTCCTTTTCACATGGTGCAGCAATTCACTGGAAGTGGATAGTTCCTCCCAAAAATGTTGATGTAGTAATGGTCGCTCCTAAAGGACCGGGTCAGAGAGTTCGAGAACTATACCAGGAAGGATTTGGTACTCCATCACTTGTTGCTGTCTATCAAGATTCTTCCAAAAAAGCAATGGAAACTGTCTTGGGAATGGCCAAGGCAATAGGCAGTACGAGGCCAGGAGTTATAGAAACTACATTCAAAGAAGAAGTTGAAACGGATTGGTTTGGAGAACAAGTAGATTTGTGTGGTGGTGCCCATTCTTTGGTACTCAATGCATTTGAAACCTTGGTTGAAGCAGGTTACCAACCAGAAGTAGCTTATTATGAATGTCTGCATGAATTAAAATTGATTGTAGATCTGATATACAAGTATGGCATTACCGGCATGTACAACAGAGTAAGCGAAACTGCGAGATATGGCGGTCTTACTAGAGGACCAATGGTAATTAATGAAAAAGCAAAAGAAAACATGAAAAAGGTGTTAAGGGATATACAATCGGGAGAATTTGCAAACGAATGGGTAAGTGTATACAAGAAGGATGGAAAGAACTCATTTGTTCGTTTCATGAATCAACTTGAAAATCATCAACTAGAAACTGTTGGCAAAGATATGAGAAAGATGATGTGGAAAAACGAGGAGTAAGAAACCAAAATAGAGCAAATCATTGTTCTCCATCAAAGTTTGATTTGTCATCAAAATTGTCTGCGGATAGAGCACAATTTTTGATACTGAAAATTAGATAAAGTCTAATAAACTATTATGATCATGTATTGATCCGGTGCACTATTGCTTCAATTAATTGATGTAATCAATAAACGGGATTGAGATGAGTAACAGTTCTGATCCATATCAAATTTCAGACAGTAAACATGTTATGCTCATGTATAAGAACGAAGCAGATCGGGAACATGCAGCTGCCTATTGGATTAATCGTGGGCTCCATGAGGGAGCAGTGTGTATTTACGCATCTGTTCATGCATTGGATCTGTCGCACCCTCTGGGCATAGAAAAGTTGTGCAGCAAAATAAAGAATTGTAAAGAGAATATACATAATAAGAATTTGAAAATTGTAGACTTTAGACCTCACCTTAAATCTGCATTAAGTGGCAATCTATCCCCATTTGAAGAACTCAAGAATTACTTAGAGGATGCAATTGATGGCTTATCCGTAGAAGGAAAAAAATCTAAAATAGTTGTATTTGCGGATGCAGCATGTAAAATGTGTGAATTAAAAGTATTTGACAAGTCGGAGATACTTGAGAGATGGTGGCAGGATGTTCATAATAAATGGAACAACCAAAGTTACCACATTACAGTGATATGTCCTCATCCCGAACTCACATTAAAACATAAACCAGATGAGCAATTCAAGATTATGGAATCGCATGATATCATAGTCGATCTCAACAATTATGATCTTACTGATCTGGGACGTGGATATACAGATGAACATGTATTGAATATTCTCATTATAGAATCTGATCCGGACCTAATGACGCTCTATGTTGAATTTTTTGCAAAAAGAAATATCAATACACTCGTGACTTCAGACAGTAACGAAAGCTTATCTGCTATTAAAGAAAAAAATTATGATATAATTATTCTAGATACTCATCTGGCAGGTAGTCTTCAGGCCACCGACTTGGCAAAGGAAATTTATCGTATTAGACCTACTCAAAGAATTATTCTTACTACAACTAATCCACTTTACCAATCTTCTACTGGAATAAGATCACTTAAATTAACAAGTGAAGACGTTCTAGTAAAGCCGTTCAAGCTGTCGCGCCTCTTTAGTGTTATTGAGGATAAACGAAATTACTGAACGACCAGACTATGGTTAGTCAAGGTGTCCTTCCTTGCCTCTTATGAGAATCTGCAATTCATGACAGCATTCTTGTAATTTCTTGTTTGCTTCGTCCTTATTCTGAGCCACAACTATGATTCCGCCTGGTCCGAATTTTGATTCTTTAATCCTAATTGGAATATCGACATGTAGAATACGTGCTATAAATTCTAACAGCGCGGGATACGTTTTGTTATTTTTATATAAAAAGGATGCAGAATTCTTATTAATCAAAACATCTTCTTCAACAGGAAAATTTAATTCATTTTCGGTCAAACTTCTCAATATTTCTTCTTCTACTTCTTTGGCCTTAGATCTCATGTTCTGATTTCGTGCCAAGTTAACTTCAGTAGCTCTATCCTCTAGTTTTTCAAAATCCATATAATGAGATATCTATTGGTATCAAAAAAATGTTGTCCTGTCTTATTAATCCAAATCAACTGCTTTTCAAGATAATTCAAACTAAATTTTCATAGATTTTTCTTTCAAGTACTTTTCATATTCATAGAGTGATTTCTCTTGGGAATCGGTTTGAATCGATCCTGGTCGCATATTTCTAATCTTGGTTATTGCCTCTTTAGCACTAATATTCTGGTTTCTTAGCAAATATGCACCCAATATGGTACCAGTTCTACCTTTTCCGGCCGCGCAATGAACCAGGACTGGTCTTTTTTCTTTTATTTCGCTTTCCATAAACTTGACTGTAGAATCAATCTCCTCTACAGTGGGAGAATGATAATCTTCCACTCGCAAGTGCAAGTAATTTATTTTATCAAGTTTTTGACTTCTGGCATGTGAATTTTTCTTCTCATCTAATGAAAACCAATGCGAAGGCAATGGTACTTCTCGTACTGTAACTATTGTTCCTATGCCGTGATTAACCAACCACTCGAATTGATCGAATGCTAGTGGCAATCCGCTTCCTGCAAGTTCATTGTTTATGACCCAGCTAAAATTTGTGGGACGAGAACTAAATTTGCTACTCAACCATCGATAAACGTCACCAATTAGAGTCATTTTCTTAAGATAATGGTACTGATGTGTATTGTAAATTTAAGTCTTCATCACGATATGAAACCCTGGCAAAAATGATAGCAAGATGACCCAAAATGTCTTGAGAAAAACACCTAATAGCAATCAGATAATCAATTATCGACGTCCCATTCCGTTTGGGATATACTATACCTCATGCTATATTACGGTTTAATAAAAACGAATAAACCATCTTCTTCATGGAAGTGCTCCCGTAGTTATTAATAAATTATTTTGTCTTTTTTTAAGTAATGACAAAACTAACATACACGGCACTAGTTCTAGCGGCAATACTGTCAATCTCAGTTTCAGTAATATTCGCAAATCCAGTAAATGCACAACAACAGAACGGTTACATAACTGTCCTAAATGGTAAAAATGAAGTTCCCTCACACCCTGATGTAACCGCAACAGGAATTAGTGGATTTATTGTAAATAGCGGT
>JARBAW010000154.1 GCA_029237505.1 Nitrososphaerales archaeon | reverse complement strand
TTTCCAATTGGGTTCAGGGGATGTTACTGCGAAACAGTTTACATTGCTCTGGCGCAAAACTGCAGCAATAGCCCTTGAATCCAAACCTCCGCTTAAGGATATTACATTTTTTGCATTCTGGTCTACTCTGTTTCTACATGCCTGAACAAATAATGAAGCCAAACTTTGCGCGTTACTCTTAATGCTATTATTGGCATAAACCTTGTCCTCAAAATTAAAAACATGAAGATTATGTATTTCCACTCTTGAATCCTGATAATGTACTTTCAAAAGAGTTGCTGGTTCTAGTCGAGAGATATCTTGAAGCAATGTCCTCTTGCCAAGTGTATGCGAAAATAAAAGGAATTGTGCGATTCCGTGCATATCAAATATGTTACCATTCAGATAACCTACCTCCTTTAACGTAGACATAAGTCGTATTTCTCTAGAAATTATCAACTCAGATTTGTTTTCAAGATAATGGTATAAGGGAAGACGTCCTAGCACGTCATTTATCATAAAGAAATCATTTGTTTTCTTGTTAACGACATATATAACAAAGTCCCCGTCAGTTTCAAGTAGCCATTCTGAAAGTATTCTTTTTTGGGCTTCGTCACTCGTATACATACTAAACGCAGTTTCAATCAAATTAGTTATTTCATGTTCTTGTGCGACACCGGTTTTGCTGTAAATCTTACCTTCTAGACAAACCCAGAAATCTTGATTTTCAAACGTTTTTACGGGATATTCTGGATACCTAGTACAAACCACCTGACATGGATTGGTCAGCAATACTTCTCTTTGGTAATATTTGTTGTACATTATTGAATTAGATGCCTTCATAAACTGCTCATCACGATTATCCAGTCCGTCTTTTAGATTGTTTTTGTCTAGATTATATCTAAGACTGATGCCGGGCATAATTTTCTGCAAGGTTTCATTTATGACGACTATTTATATTACTTTGCGTAAAAATTGCTCAAATAAGCTTTTGGATCAAAGCTGGATTTTTGCAAACTAGAGCGACGCATGCGAAGAGTAAGTCAGAGCAGCCATAAACTTTTTGTCTTGAAATGTTTTTGCTTAAAATTGGCATTCCATATCGCTCGAAAGTTAAACAGTTTTAGAAAATACTATGTGTAATGAAGAAATTAAATAAAAGCTCGTTGCTCTGGCATAACGATGCGTCTCCGATTGAAGTGTGCAACAAGTCTAATTATTGTTCTACTCGAAATGACCATTTTTGTTGTGGTATTTATGAATAATAATGACGGGCTTGATGAGCTATATGGATTAGTTTCTAAAGAAGATGAGCTTCCTAACATGCCTATTATTTATGATTCGTCACTAAAGGCTGAATTAGTTTTTCAAAGGGAAATCGATCGGGAAGGGGGAACACTTTCACCTGTAAGTAGTATGACATTCTTAGATGATGATGATATTTTGATTTTGAATAAGAATGAAGGGATTGTCAACAGAATCGTAAATGGTGTACTCTTAAAAGAACCGCTCCTTGATGTAAATGTGGCAAATAAAAGGGAAAGGGGCATGCTGGGAATTGATGCCACCAATGAATATCTCTCAGTAAATACTAATCGAAACGATGACCTCTTACATGTATTTCTTTACTACACAGAATCACAAAACAATGATGGGAGCGATATTTGCAAAGCTACATACATTTGCATATCAGACAAAGAAACAAAGGGCAATAAACTTTACAGTTACGAGTTTCGCAACGGCAAACTAGTTAATCCAAAGTTGTTGCTTGATCTCCCGTCTTGGCCCGCTCCGTCTCACAATGGGGGAACAATAATAATTGGCCCTGACAAAAATCTTTACGTTACTACCGGTGATCTAGTCGGATCGGACAATGAGAGCTCGCAAACAAGAGCTCAAAACTATAGAAATGGGACTGAACCTGATGGCAGAGCTGGAATACTTAGGGTAACTTTGGAAGGTAAACCTGCGTCGGATGGAATATTGGGAAATGAATTTCCTGTTAATCTGTATTATGCATATGGCATAAGAAATAGTTTTGGTATTGATTTTGATCCCATTACTGGCCAGTTATGGGATACAGAAAACGGTCCTGATTTCGGTGACGAAATCAATCTTGTTGAACCTGGATTTAATAGTGGTTGGTACAAGTTACAAGGAGTTTGGAAACCAAGATATGACAGTATACGCGGAGGTGACTTGATTGCAGGAGATAGGCTATTGAATCCTGATATTGATTACTTGGAGAATTTTGATGGTAAGGGAAAATATAGTCAACCGGAATTCACATGGAATTACACTGTTGGTCCTACAGCACTGAAATTCCTACATTCAGGTTTTTACCCAAAAATATACAAAGACGACTTATTTGTAGGTGATACTAACAATGGGTATCTCTACCACTTTGATTTGAACGAAAACAGAACATCGCTCAAACTTGATGGCGTGCTGAATGATAAAACAGCCGACAAACCTGAAGAGCTAAAAGAGATAATTTTTGGTTCTAATTTCGGTCAAATTACCGACATTGAGCTTAGCCCCGATGGGTACCTCTATATTCTTTCACACTACAAAAATAAGGCAACTATATTCAGAATAGTTCCGAGCAATTAATTGTCTTGGTAATTTGCTATAACTTGATTTTTCAGGAGACACCG
>JARBAW010000153.1 GCA_029237505.1 Nitrososphaerales archaeon | reverse complement strand
TCTTGATCTTGATCTTGTTGCTGTTCATCATCCTCTGATCCTGTTGCTCCAGCTGCTCCAGCTTGACCTTGTTGTTCTCCATCTTCAGTGTCTTCTTGATCTTGATCTTGTTGCTGTTCATCATCCTCTGATCCTGTTGCTCCAGCACCAGTAGCATTAGTCATGTTAACTGCTGCTCCAGCTTGACCTTGTTGTTCTCCATCTTCAGATTCTTGCTGATCTCCACTTGGTGTTTCTGCACTAGTTGCGTTTGTGGCATTGCTCAGATTTTCATCAAGTAAATTGCCTAATCCAGTTGCATTTGTGATGTTGGAAACGACTTCGCCTTCTTCTACTGCTTCTTCAGAAGTCTGGTTTATTGTAGAATCAGAGAAATTCTTGATTTCGTTAAGTTCTTCAGGGGTCGAAACGTCTAGAATGGTATTATTATTACCTTGATCACCTGATATTATCTTATCAAGAATTGCTGGTGGGAGCAAACCTTCACCAGTACTATTCTTCAATTCTTCATCAACGTGCTCTATTATTTTTGTAGAGTTTGCAGGTAATATTTCTAGTAATTCCGTTCTGTTTGAAACAGAGAGCGGTTGACTGTCAGTATCCTTTGGTGGTTGTTCCTTGGGTATATCTGCACCTTTTATTGCATTTGCTGGAATGGGGGGCGCTTCTCGATCTCCCTCTGGTGGAGGTGTAAAGGCGGCAGTTTTATTTTCAAATTCTGGTATCTCTACATCAGTAGTGTTTTCTTCTGCTTCTATCTCAGTCACATTTTGTTGATTATCTTCAGATGCTTCTTCTCCTGTTTGGGCAAAAATACTCTGGTATTGATTGGCCGGAACAGTCATTAGAAATGATGCTAATAATAATATACTCGCAAAACCGTACTTCATCAAATTCTTTTCTCGATTCATATTCGATACGACATCAATAAATTATACAATACTAATAAAACTTACGGATCGCCAAAACATGTACTTTAACTAGTATGAGTATAATTTGTTGACTAGTAGATCTCGGTCTTTTAATATATTTAGAATGTAAGGATTACAAAAATAAGAATTAAAAAGTTAGATTTCTAGTAAAGTAAACTAGAAGTCTTCGCAATCGTCGTCCTTAGAGTCGCCTTCATCATCGTCATAGTCTAATATTTCGTCGTCTCCACTACCACAGTCAAAGTCATCAGCACCAGAACTTCCTCTAAGAATATCATCTCCTGATCCTCCTCTGATGTCATCGCTTCCTGATCCACCATGAATGTAATCGTCCCCTTTACCACCTATGATATCATCGCCATTCTTACCACCCCAGAGTCTATCATCGCCGCTTCCTCCTGCTATGTTGTCAGAACCAGAGCCGCCCTTTATTCTATCGCGATCTTCATTTCCAAATAGAAAGTCGTCGTCGTCATTACCTGCTATCCAATCTCTTCCTTCTTCACCATAAATTTCATCTTCACCATCGTTTCCTTCAATTATATCATTACCTCTGCCTCCTGTTATGTCATCATTGCCGCTATTTCCTTGGATTACATCGGTATTTCTTCCTCCGTCAATCTCATCTGCACCTTTATTACCTTCAATCACATCATCGTCATCTCCGCCTAAAATATGATCTTTGCCGTTATTTCCCATTATAAAATCGTCGTCATCCATTCCATAAAGATTATCATCCCCGGATTTGCCCCATATCACATCATCGCCATCCAAACCCCAGATATTATCTTCTCCATTTGTTCCAGGCAAAAAATCATCGCCCGAATCTCCTGCTATGTCGTCTGCCCATACATTAGCAATAACTGATGATCCTGCAGAGCTTAACAGTGCAGCTATTGCGACAAGCATTATACCTATATTAATAAATTTATACATCTCATACCTACAACAGCCATAATACTAATAAAACTTGCGGATCGCCAAAACATGTACTTTAACTATGGCGGGTATTCTTTAATTTGAAATTGTTATTGTAGGGACAACAATAGTGATAATCAAGATCAATCATGAATCAGATGTGTTAATTGAAATGTTCGAATTTAGGACCTACAATTCATGAATCAATTTGAGACAGAATTTATCATTTCTATGATCCAATTAGAATTTGAGTTGTTGGGACGATATTACTATCAAAGTTGACTAAGAAGGATTTTTAGAGCGCCGGGAGAGGGATTTGAACCCTCGAGACCTTCACAGGTCACAAGCTTTCGATCCACATGCAGATATGATTCCAGGCTTGCGCCCTACCAGGCTAGGCGACCCCGGCTCAGAATCTACTCCATTTTTTCTTTATATTAAGTATTAATTAATAACCAAGACACCACACGTTGAAAACCTAAAATCAAAAAAACTAATCTTCGCTCAATAGTTTGCCAGACATCATGTCATACTCGTTAATGTTGTTATGTCCCATTTTTTCGACATGTTCTTCAACATCAGAACGAAATGAAAACGTAGAGCTACATTCTTTGCAAATCCAGATAGATCTTAAATCATAACTCTTCATTGGTCAAGTTCGATTACAAAACATCCAATTTAAGTAATCAGGTAAGAAGTTACATATTATTCATTCAATAGAATCTTTCTAAAGTATTAAGTAGTCGAATCTAAATGGAAAATAGTCCAGATGTCTCATTATTGGGAAGGGATTAGGAAAAGACTATAATACGCATTGTTCTAACCTCAACATAATGAGTACAACTGCTTCCATTTCCATTGACTGTAAGAGCAATAGACATTTGGAATGCTCAGACTGCATGTGTCAATGTCATATACCCGGAACAATGGAGAACTTGGCAAAAAAAATTGCAAAACTTGAGAAAGAAACTCCTGGAGTGGGAGAAACACTCTAGTCCTATTCCTGGTTCAGCTCTTTCCCTTTAAAAGATGAGCAAACAATATAGAATTCACTGCTCTTTTGTCTGCTAGCCTTTGGTTTGGATGTAGATACTTTAAGAAATATTTTTGCAGCTTCTTGCCTAACATCACCTGAATGAGTTCCATCAAATATCTTAAAAAGCGCATTACCGCCTCGTTTCAAAAGTTTCGAAGAAATTTGTAATGCAACCAATGTCAGTGATATTTGTCTTTCATGGTCAAAATGCCATATGCCGCTAACTTTTGGGGATAGATCCGATAGTACTACATCAAAGGAATATGGAAAGTTTTTTCTTATTTTTTCTATTGCATCCTTGTCTTCAATGTCTACTTGCATTGTGGAAATACCCATTATGGGCCTTATGGGATTAATGTCTATACCAACAATGGTTCCATCCGGACCTGATATTTTTTTTGCAACCTGCAACCAACCGCCTGGAGCACAACCTATATCCAAAATGGTATCATTTGGTTTTATCAAATTCTTTTTGTTATTTATCTCCAAAAGTTTGTACGCAGACCTGCTGCGAAAGCCTTGGTCTTTGGCTAATTTTCTATACTCATCCCTTAACGCATTTTCAATCTTCAAATAAAAACAATCACTTTCTCCAATCTTATTGAATCAAATTCATTCAAATAATTCTTATTTTCTTCCATTACCTTGAACACATAACATCCATTCATTATAAGTAAAGACAAACTTTTTAAAATATTTGCCCAATTTGTGTAATCCATGCTATATAAAGTATTTTTTGATGATGTTTTCCATTTTTAACTTGATAACATCTTTATCATCTAGAACCTCGGGATGTTTTTGATTCAAATGTCTTAGTGCAAGCCTAACATTTTGGCCGCATAATTTGCATTTCGCTTTGCCAAACATCCAAGACATAGTACCTCTAAAGGTAATAAAAATTGCGAACCAGAGTAAAAATTGAATAATTTGAAATAATGAAAATAATATAGAAGTAAATGAAATCGTGAACAGTTATCCTATTCCAATAGGGGGTCGTTTATGTTCACTATGTTCGAGTAATTTGTGGTAATTTAACATATCCTCGTTTTCAAATGGCTTTCCGCAAATTTCACATTTCCAGACATTTTGCCTTTCAGCAGTTTTACTTGACTGCTCAGCAGACATACTATTACTAATGCGGTCATTGCAGATAAGGTTTTCATTGAAAAGTCTTGGTATGGACATGTTATTGAAAATACTGACAACTTTCCTTCAAATCTTGCTGCTAAAGCCATCTTTATACACCCTAAATTCGAAAAACAAAAATTTAGGATAAAAAAAATCATCTCTGAATGCCAATAACTGACGCTAATAAAAAACAGATAGCCCAACAAAGGCGATTATTCTATAAAATATGCTTTGACTGCGGGGGGAAAAATCCAATACTTGCCTCTAGGTGCAGAAAATGTCATGGCAAGAATATGAGGCTAAAGAATAGGACGCTGGGCGCTAAGAAATAACACATCTTTTTTGGATGTAGAAATTTCCGAATTTTTTTAAAAATATATAAATATTATCATGCTGAATTCTAATTATAACCATGCCGATTAGGACAGGGGAAGAGTATATTCAGAGCTTGAGAGGACGGAATATGAAAGTTTACCTTTTTGGTGAACTCGTAAAGGAGCCAGTGGATCATCCCATGATAAGACCGTCAATTAACGCTGTGGCTGAAACATACGATCTTGCTGCCAGAGATCCTGAATTGGCAACGGCTGAATCAGCAATTAACGGTAATCAAGTAAATAGATTCTTGCACATTGCAGAAAGTGCTGAGGATCTGGTTAATCAAAATAGAATGCAAAGAAGACTAGGGCAACTTACGGGAACTTGTTTTCAAAGATGTGTCGGAATGGATGCTCTAAATTCCCTCTATTCTACAACATTTGAAATCGATAAAAAATTTGGAACTCCTTATCATGATCGATTTAAGAAATTCGTAAAGACAATGCAAGATGAAAATCTTGTCATTGGAGGAGCCATGACGGATGTTAAAGGCGATAGAAGTTTAAGCCCTTCACAGCAAGAAGATCCAGATCTTTTTGTACATATCTCTAAGAGGGACCAAAATGGAATTTATATCTCTGGTGCTAAAGCACATCAAACTGGATGCATTAATTCACACTGGATTTTGGTAATGCCAACCATGCGATTAAAAGATGAAGATAAACAATATGCTATTGTTGGTGCTATTCCTGCAGATGCAAAAGGCATCACCTATATTTATGGTAGACAATCTTGCGATACCCGTAGTATGGAGAGTGGAGATTTGGACGCTGGAAATTCCAAATTCTCGGGGCAAGAGGCAATGATTATTTTTGATAATGCTTTCATTCCAAATGAATTGATATTTATGGATGGAGAATACGAATACGCTTCCATGCTTGTAGAGAGATTTACATGCTATCACCGGCGTAGTTATGTCTGCAAGACTGGACTTGGTGATGTATTGATAGGTGCTGCCGCTTCGGTCGCGGATTATAACGGAATTTCGAATGCTTCTCACATTAAGGACAAACTGGTTGAAATGACGCACCTGAACGAAACTATCTTTGGTGCAGGAATAGCATCATCATATCAGGCTCATAAAACGCTATCCGGAAACTATCAAAATGATGACATGCTTGCGAATGTTTGTAAGCATAATGTAACTAGGTTTCCATACGAGATTGGCAGACTTGCACAGGATATAGCAGGAGGACTGATGGTAACTATGCCGTCTGAAAAGGATTTTCGTAGTCCTGATACAGGACCGCTTCTTGAAAAATATCTGAAGGGTAGAAAAGGAGTTTCCACTGAAAACAGGATGCGTATTTTGAGGTTGATTGAAAATATGACACTTGGACGAAACGCTGTAGGTTATCTAACAGAATCAATGCATGGCGCTGGATCTCCTCAGGCTCAAAGGATCCAAATTGCAAGACAAATGCAATTGGGATACAAGAAAAAATTAGCCAAGGATTTGGCGGGCGTTGACGAGGGTGAATCTGCTCAAGTAGTTAATGAACAGTCCGAATACTTTGACAGAATATTTGGCATAAATTCAAACACAAATACAAACTAGATTTCAACTTCGCAATTAGAACGAATCACTCATTCTATTTTTCTGTCCAATGTACAGTTCTATCGGAACGTTAATTATGTCCTAGAATAGGATATGAAAATCGATAATAATGAATGATGCTGAGTTTAAAGACTTGATAAAAATTTGGCCTGATTTTCCAACAAAGGGAATTTCATTCAAGGACGTAAACCCGCTCATTAGAACTTCAGAATCACTGAATTATCTTCACAAAAGGTTAGTTGATATCTGTAACAACTTTGAAGTGAGCAAAATTGCAGCAATTGAAGCTCGAGGTTTCTTTGTGGGTTCTCTACTTGCATCGAGCATGAATAAGGGATTGGTTTTGATTAGAAAAGAAGGAAAATTGCCGGGTCCAACAGTTAAGGAAGCATACACCATAGAATATGGAACACGGGTTATGGAAATTCAACAAGACGCAATATCGAGAGGAGAAAAAATTCTGATAGTCGATGATCTACTTGCTACTGGAGGTACCGCGCTGGCAGCAGCATCATTAGTCGAAAAATTAGGGGCGACTGTAGTTGGGTTTGTATTTATCATTTGTCTAAATTACCTAGAAGGTCCGAATAAATTAAGAGATAAAGGTTACAAGGTAAGTGCTATTTTGGAGTATGAGTAATTTGAAAACGCATCATGCTGAAATTGGTATTATCGGTGGAACTGGCATCTATGATCCGGAATTATTGACAAATCCCGAATCGGTAAAGGTTTTTACTCCGTACGGTAAGACCTCAGATTTGGTAACTATCGGTCAATACAATGGCCGCTCTGTTGCGTTCATTCCTCGTCATGGTAAAGGACATACGATTCCTCCGCACAAAGTAAACAGTCGGGCAAATATCTGGGCTTTAAACTCTTTGGGAATTTCGAGAATCATCGCACCATCAGCTGTTGGTAGCCTTCAAGAAAAATACAAACCTGGTGATATTGTATTGCCAAATCAATTTGTAGACTTTACTAAGAAAAGAGAGTATACATTTTATGATGAGGGACAGGTATGTCACATTTCATGTGCAGATCCATTCTGTAATGAACTTAGAGATATCTTTCTAAAAACTAGTAACAAATTGAAATACGATGTACACAATGGTTCAACTTACATTTGTATAGAAGGTCCGCGATTTTCGACCAGGGCAGAATCTAAATTTTTCAAAGATGTATTGCATGGTGATATTATTGGAATGACGCTCGTACCAGAATGCGTCCTTGCAAGAGAGATGCAAATATGTTACTTGTCGATTGCCACAGTCACTGATTATGATGTTTGGTATGAAAATCCAGTTTCTTCTAAGGAAATACTTGAAGTATTGTCCAAGAATACTAAGAAGATAAAGGAATTGCTTGGTGCCCTCATACCTGCTATTCCGGAGACAAGAAATCAGTGCAGGTGTAAAAATGCATTAAGCGATGCTATGGTTTAATTTCACTTTTGGTTGCAGGATCTATGAGGATAACCTGTCCCTCCACAAGTTTTCTCTGCAATATTAACTGGAAATCTTCAGTGTCATAACCTAATTCTACTAATTTGGATAGTGTTTTTTTTGTCAAATTTAGACTGATATTATGCCCTCCAATTCTGCCAAAAGCAATTGCGTTGAACTTTAACTTGGTATCCTTTATGATAAAATAACCTCTTAATTTGCTTGCGTACTCTCCACCCTGAGCTTTCTCTACGTATATTTCCGGATCATCAGATGTGAAAGTATCACGAATCACTTTGGATTTTCCTCATTTGTGATTTCAATACTTCTGTTTATGTTCTTGGAAACTAGAAAACTCCACCAGTTCTCATCTACTATCTTGAAATCAACAACATTCACATTGACTGTCGTTTCATCATCAGTATCTGTAAATGAAAAGTTTCCGCTCTTTACTAATTTTATTAATTTCCATCTCTCCTTACCCTTTCTATTTCTATTTATAGCTACGGCCCATTCCTGACCCTCTGGGATCGAAGGCATTCCGATATAATCTACAATTTCGAGAATGCCCAATCTTTTCTCTTCACAGTAGAGTTGTTTATTTATGACATTTCTCCAGATATCAACTGCACCTATCGTTCTGTCGTTTTCATTAATGTTAATAACGCCAAAATATACTACCTTGTTTTCTGGAACGGTTGACATCCATGTAACTACTTCTAATTGCCATATTTAGTTCTTGCAGATTCATGCATCCTTTCTATGGAAGAGGCAAGACTATCTACTTGAACATTTTTTTTGAACACAATGCCCGTCTTCAGACAATGCCGACGATATGCATTAATAATCGAAAATTTTGGATGGAAGGTCTGATATATTCCCGATAATTCTAAAATCAATCCCTTTTCAACAAGATCATCTAGCAGTTGCTCTGCCTCATTTAAGGAAAGATTTAGATCGATTGAAATCTTTTCTATTGGTGTCTTGTCATTTTTTATCAAGTATAGAAAAATCTGTGCCTCTATATCTGAGAGGTTAATTTTCGACATTAAGGAATCCTTGATGTTTTCCAATGTTCATCAGATCAATACAATTGATTTATTGATATCTCCTATTTACGTTATCAATTTGAAAATGTCAGAACGCAAAAATTTCTTTGTATTTTTGATATCTTTGCTTGATATCTTGTGGTGTTACACCGATAAGACCCTGAACTCCATAATCCTCTATCGTGAACGAACCCATAATGTTTCCATATACCATTGCATTCTTCATTGCCTTAGAATCCCGTTTTTGCTGTTGTGATAAATATCCGATAAATGCTCCACCAAATGAATCTCCTGCTCCCGTAGGATCTTTTATTACTTCAGTAGGAAATGCAGGCAGTGGATAGAATTCGTTCTCGTGAAAAAGAAGTGATCCATTTTCCCCCTTGTTTATTACCGCAAAAGATGGACCATTGGATACTAGCAATCGAGCACATTTTAGAATATTATTTTCTTTAAACAGTAGCTTGGCTTCTGATTCATTTAACATTATTCCATCTACTTTATTCAGCAACTTCATGACATCCTCTCGCTTGTTGATAATCCAAAAATCCATTGTGTCACAAACTACCATCTTTGGGCCGGAAAAGAGTTTTAGAAGATTTATATTTTGTACCGGATCGTTATTTGCAAGATAGACAAATTCAGAATCAACGTACTCATCTGGTACTATAGATTGGTAATTCGCAATTACATTTAGTTCCGTCTTGTTAGTAGTTCTCTTTGCAAGATCATAGCCAAATGAGGAATCATAATGAAAAGTTTTTTCAGTTTGACTAATCGTCAAACCTCTGATATCAAGACGGTCTTTTAAAAGATCTAAGTATGCCTTTGGAAAATCATGTCCTACGATTCCAATAAGTGAAGTGGGCGCGTAATTAGAAGCAGAAATTGATGAAAATGTA
>JARBAW010000152.1 GCA_029237505.1 Nitrososphaerales archaeon | reverse complement strand
TGTTGTATCAATTATCCTCTCCTTTTGTGACTCCATGAATTACTCTCCTCTCGATAGAGCGGAAACTCCCGTTCTTGGCATTTCTAGAATATCATATTGTTTGATTTGATTCTTAATTTGATCTATTTTATCAGGAGTTCCAATGACTTCAACAGTTACAGATTCCTTTCCAATATCCAATATATTTGCTCGAAAGACGTTGGCAAAATTGATTATTTCATTTCTGTTGGTAAAGTCTTTGGCTCTTATCTTTATCAACGCCAGCTCTCTATATACAGTATTATTGATATCAAGAACTTCTACCTCAACAATGTCAATGAGTTTCCTCAATTGTTTAACGAGCTGGTCAAGAATAGCCTCATCTATTCTTGTGGTTATTGTCATACGTGACAAATCTGGCTTTTCAGTAGTCCCTACAGTAATACTTTCGATGTTAAAATTTCTCGCCCGGAAAAGATTTGTTATCCTAAACAACACACCGGGTTTATTTTCAACCAAAGATGAAATGATGTATAATGGTTTATTTTTGAATTCGTTAGAGCTCAATGTCTATGCACCTGTTATCATATCCTTAAGCCCAGTACCCGGAGCAACAAATGGATATACGTCTTCTTCCGGATCGATTTTGATATCAATGACCGTTGCAACTTCTGTTCTAAGCGCACTTTTTATTGCTTTTTCCAACTCATCCATCGATTGAACACTCAGACCGTTTGCTCCATATGCTTCTGCAATTTTCACATAGTCAGGACAGCTTTTTTGATGAACTCCCATATAACGTCGATCATAAAACGTTCTCTGCCACTGTGCTACCATACCCAACATATCATTATTCAACAAGAACACTATGACCGGTAGATTCTCTAGAACAGAAACTGCCAACGAATTTTCAGTCATGTTAAATGATCCATCTCCCGCAACATCAACAACATGAACATCTGGTCTTGCAGCCTTTGCCCCGATAGATGCTGGAAATCCGAATCCCATTGTTCCTAATCCAGTGGAGCTAAAGAAAGTTCCTGGAGAGATAACATCAAAATGCAACGATGTCCACATTTGACATTGACCCACCTCTGTTGTTACTATTGATTCAGCAGGTAACAGTTCTCTCAATTTTTTCAACGCTTTTCTGGCGGTCATCTCTCTTGGATAATCCTTCATATTTTGTGAAAAATAGTCTATCAATTCTTTTCTCCTTTTTAGCCATGGGTTTTCACTGCTAGTTTTAATGGACATCTTTGACAACATCTTAACCATTGTTCGAAGCGCGGATTTGACATCACCAACAATTGCAATATCTACAGATTTATTTTTTCCAATCTCAGCCGGATCTATATCAAGATGAATTATATTCATTCCCTTGCCAAACTCATCAAACCTTCCTACAGAACGATCTGAAAATCTTGCGCCTACAGCAAGTATACAATCTGCTTCGAGGATTATTCTATTTGCCTCAGCGTGACCGTGCATACCAATCGGACCCATTGCCAATGGATGATTTTCAGGAAATGCTCCCTTACCCTTAAAGGTAGTAACCACTGGAGCCATAATTAATTCGGCTATTGCCTGAAGTTCGGAAAAAGCGCCAGACAGAATTACTCCACCTCCTGCCATGATGATTGGTCGTTGGGCAGAAACCAGCAGTTCAACTGCCTTTCCAACATTTGAAAGATCAGGATCTACAACTGGTTTGTATCCTCTTACTTTAATCAAATCCGGAAATTGAATGTCAGTAACATCCTGTTGGACGTCCTTTGGTATATCAATCAGAACTGGTCCTGGTCTACCACTCTCTGCGATGTAGAATGATTTTTTTACAACCTCTGGAATTTCTGTGGCAAATCGGGGTTGAAATGCATATTTTGTGCATGGGTTGGCAACACCAATAATATCAGTTTCTTGAAATGCATCCTTTCCTATCATGTTCAATGGTACTTGTCCAGTTATGGCAACTAACGGAGAAGAGTCCGCATATGCCGTGGCTATACCGGTGACCAAATTAGTTGCACCAGGCCCTGAAGTTGCAAGACATACTCCTGCCTTTCTTTTTATTCGGGCATATCCATCGGCCATATGGGCTGCCGACTGCTCATGTCTTACCAAAACATGTCTAAAGTTAGCATCAACCAGGGCATCATAAATCGGCAAATTTGCCCCACCTGGAAGTCCAAAAACTATATCGACTCCCTCTTTTTCAAGAGAAGTCATAAGAGCCTTAGCGCCACTCATTTCAGACATTGTAGGAATATTCATTGATGCTTCGTATATATACTCGTTGTCAATTCATTACTGCCGAGTATTTTTCTGATTATTGGAAAGTAATTAATTCAAAAGCGGCAATATAGAAATGCATTATACTTGTAAAGATTAAAGTACATATGGATAGTACATTTCAACCACATGAATAATGGTAATTTAGATAGTCAGTTTCAAAATAATAATAAGTATACAGCTCTTTCTCAGGATTTTTTCAAAAAATACATTTCCAAAGGAAACACTATCGGTCTAGGAAGTGGAAGCACAGTTGAAAAAATTGTTAGAAATCTTGCCCTATTGGAAGATAAGGATACTTTAGAATTTGTAGTTACTTCCCTTCAAATAAGGATCGTTTCTGAATCGCTGGGACTGAAGATAGTGGACCAAAAGGACGGAGATATTGACGTTGTCATAGATGGGGCAGACCAGATAGATTCAGATTTCAAAATGATAAAAGGAGGTGGTGGTGCACTTCTGAAGGAAAAAATATTGATAGCATCGGCAAAAAAATTTGTAATTGTCGCCCAATCCAATAAGTTTGTTGATCGGTTAACAATGCCAGTCCCAATCGAGGTTACTCCATTTGGAAGAATCTTTGTAATGAGACAACTTAAAAAGATTGGGGCTTTACCAAAGATAAGGATGCTGGATAAAGGATATCCATTCATATCTGAGAATGGCAATATTATATATGATGTCTTGTTACCACATTATGATAGTATAATTGAAACTGAAAGAGACTTGAAAAATATTCCTGGCGTAGTTGAAGTTGGATTATTTACTAGTCCCGCAGATACTTACTACAAAATAAAAAACGAAAATGAATTTGAGTGCATAGTTCCCAATAGGACGTAAAGAATATTAATTGTGATGAGCATTCACACAACTACTAAATCTTTGACTAATTATGGAGACATCTCTTATTTTGTCCAAGTCAAATAAATTTCTCATACCTTCTTTCAGCAGTGATTGCAAAATCAAATGCATTTAATAATATTCCACAATTTTTGCACGTGCTGTTGATAGGCTTTAGCATATCACGCACAGATTTCAAGTTTGAGATTCTAGTATTCAACCCACCACATTTGTTGCACACCAATTCAATATTGTAATATGACAATGGTAAACAATGAATGATACGAAATATCTCTTGTTAGGTTAATTAGTTATGACTAGAGAAACTAATTCATGTAACAATCTTCTAGTTACAACATATTACTTTTTCGAGTATTTACCAGGTTTTCTTGAAAAGATACTTTTGCAACCCTCGCAACAAAAGTAATATTTCTTCCCATTATACTCATGTATTGTCGCAAGCTCCTCATCCATTTCTATTCCACATACAGGATCAACTGGCATTATGGTTTAGTATATTGTATTTCTATTTATATTATGTTCCCTAAAACACTCTACAAGTTATATTTCGAACAACAACATCCCATAAAACCTTTGATCAGATACTTGTGAATTCTTAAATATCAGTGTGTGTTAGATTTAGTTTTACAGTATTTTTGAAATATTTATTCAGAAAGGCATAAATAATTTATTTACATAAAGTTTTCGTTGATAGGTGAGACGCAGCTCCGCGCCAGGAGAACAAGAATTAAAATTTTACAGGCAATTGTAGACAGTAATGGTGCGGCCGGATTTTCTGAAATAAAATATGCAACAGACCTTTCTACAGGTTCTATCTATTATCATTTAGGCAGAATGGTTCGATATGTCATAAAGAAATCAAAGCAGTACCACATAACAAATGAAGGACTAGAGTTATTACGCGAGCATAATGCAAGCATCGGAATATAATAGTTATCTAGTTTTTATAGTCAAATTTTTATGCTCAATATACG